>NZ_JBFBBD010000015.1:0-115378 GCF_040689515.1 Streptomyces sp. NPDC051173 | reverse complement strand
AAGCGCGAGCTCTTCGCCGCCTTCGACGACTGACCCCGCCCGGCCCGCCGGCGCGCCCCACCCCCACGGAACCGTCACGCATCCGAAGGAGCAGCGCTGGCGTCCGCGACCGGCCCGGTCCGGGCGGGGCACTACGGGCGTTACGACTGACGGTGCCCGTGCCCTCGGGCTCAGCCCCGGTCGGCCTTCCGCCTGGGCTTGCTCTGGGTGAGCGCCGCACCGGCCAGCACGATGACCGCGCCGACGGGGGTGTTCCAGGAGAGCCGCTCGCCGAGGAGGGCGACGCCCGCCACCGTGGCGACGACCGGGGTGAAGTACGTCGTCAGGGTCGCGGTCGTCGGCCCCACCTCGGCCACCAGCCCGTACTGCACGAGGAAGGCGACCCCGGTGCCCAGCGCGCCGAGGGCGAAGATCGCCAGCACGGACACGGCGGGGAAGGAGGTCGGCAGGGGGCTGACCAGCGGGGCCACGACGGCGAGTTGGACGGTGCCGAGGAGGAGCTGGCCGCCGGCCGTCGACAGGTGCGAGCCTCCGGTGGAGGAGAGGGTCCGGCGGACGTAGATCCAGCCGACCGCGTAGCTGGCCGAGGCGATCAGCGCCATCACCGTGCCCGCGGGGTCCTGGCCGGAGAAGCCCTGCCAGGCGCCGAGCACGGTGAGCACGCCGAGGAAGCCGATGCCCAGTCCGGCGAAGCGGCGCCGGGTGGGCCGGTCCTCGGACAGCGCGACGAGGGAGAGCACCATGCCCCAGAGCGGGGTCGTGGCGTTGCAGATGCCCGCGAGCGTGGAGGGGATGCTCAGCTCGGCGTAGGCGAACAGCGTGAACGGCAGCGCGTTGAGCAGGAACGCGGCGACCGTGAGGTGGCCCCAGGTGCGGGCGCCGTGGGGCAGCCGCTCCCGCTTGACGGCCAGCGCCACGCCGAGCACGGCCGTGCCGAACAGCATGCGGCCCAGCGAGACGTAGAGGGGCGCGAAGCCGTCGGTGCCCACCTTGATGAACAGGAAGCTGCACCCCCAGATGAGGGCGAGCGCGCCGAACCGGATCCGCCAGTCCACGGCGGCACGGCCCCGCCGGTCGGGAGCCGTGTCGCTCGAAGGGGCCGCGGGCGAAGAGGCCGTGGTCGGGGGTGCGGAGGGCGTGGAGGAGGCGGGAGTGGTGGTCACGGTGCGCATGTGCACAACAATGATCGACGCAACGGATTAGGACAAGCAAATAAAAACGCACAACATCGCGTAGCATCGCTTATATGTTGAACCTCGACCGCCTGCGTACCCTCAGCGCCGTCGCCCGCCATGGCTCCGTCAGCGGCGCGGCGGACGGGCTCCATGTGACGACGTCCGCCGTGTCGCAGCAGCTCGCCAAGCTGGAGCGGGAGACCGGCCAGCAGCTGCTGGCCAAGCAGGGGCGCGGCGTGCGCCTCACCGACGCCGGACGGCTGCTCGCCGACCACGCCTCGCGGATCCTCTCCCAGGTCGAGCTCGCCCAGGCCGACCTGGAGGCCCAGCGCGGCCAGGCCGTCGGCGAGCTGCTGGTCGGCGCCTTCCCCACCGCGGCCCGCGGCCTCTTCCCGGCCGCGCTCGCCGAGCTGCGCGAGGCCCACCCCCAGCTGCGCGCGCGGCTGACCGAGATGGACCCGGACAGCGCGGTGCCGCGCGTGGTGCGCGGCGACATCGACCTCGCGGTCGTCCTCGACTGGTACAACAAGCCGCTCCCCATGCCGGAGGGCCTGGCCAAGGCGCCCCTCCTCGACGACCCGGCCGACGTCGCGGTGCCGGTCGGCCACCCGCTCGCCGAACGGCGGGAGGTGGAGCTGGAGGAGTTCGCCGACGACGAGTGGATCTCCTGGCCCAACGGCGAGTTCTGCCACGACTGGCTGATGCTCACGCTGCGCGGCAAGGGAATCGAGCCGCGCATCTCCCACATGGCCGAGGAGCACCCCACCCAGCTCGCGCTGATCGCGGCCGGGCTCGGGGTGGGCATCGCGCCCCGCCTCGGCCGGGGGCCCGTGCCGGACGGCGTGCGCGTGCTGCCCGTGCGCCACACGATGCGCCGTCACGTCTACGCGGTCTGGCGCGCCGACGCGGACCGCAGGCCGTCGATCCGCGCGGCCGTCGACGCGTTGCGCGCTGTGGGGGAGAAGGTCTCCCGGCAGGCGTGAGGCTTGAGGCCCCGGGCCCCTCAGGGGTCCGGTCAGCCGTGCGGCAGTTTACGGAAGTCCCAGGACGTCACCGTCTCCGGGACCAGCCGCAGCCAGGCGTGGCGGCCGTCGTGCGGCATGGCGGGCAAGCCGAAGTACTTCGCCGCGAACAGGGCTTCCGGGGTGTCGAGTTCGGGACACGGAAGTCCCGTGCGCGGCGCCTCGCCGACGAACACGGCCGTCCCGGTGAGCTCGGCCCCGCGCAGCTCCCCGTAGGCCTCGCCGTCGTCGATCACCGCCGCCATGCGGGCGTCGCGCCGGAGCTCGGCCCAGCGGCGGCTGCGCACGAGGGAGTACAGCCAGAGGGCGTGCCCGTCCCAGACGAACCACAGCGGGGTGACGTGCGGGCGCCCCTGGAGCCCGAGGGTCGCCACCCGGCAGGTGCGCTGATCCGCGAGGAAGGCATCCAGCTCGGCGCGCGTCATCATGACCCGGCGGCCTCGGCGCTGGGCGGTGGCCATGTGTCTGCCCCCTTCGTTTTACTGACGACTCGTCAGAAAGCTTGCGGCTCCTCGCGCTTCCGCGCAATGGGCGGCGCCCCTTTCCTTCTGACGGACCCCCCTTCCCGCGGCTTTCCCGCGGATCCGTGCGCCGGCGGGGACAATCGCGGCAGCACCGATCCGACCCCGCCTCCGTATGGGAGCCCGCCGTGCCATCCGAGACCGTGTTGCTCACCGTCGAATGCCAGTGTGGTGTCGTAGGGCCCGGGAGCGCGCTGCCCGAGCTCGCCGCGGCCGCCCGCGCGTCCGGCGCACTCACCCGCGTCGCCCGCCTCGTGGCCGCCGCGCACGCCGCGGGCATCCAGGTCGTGCACGCCCTCGCCGAGCAGCGCCCCGACGGCCGCGGCACCGGGCGCAACGCACCGCTCCTGCGCGCCGCCGAGCGGCTGCCCGTACGGCAGTTGGCGGGCAGCACGGCAGTCCGCGTCGCCGACCCGATACCGGTCGGCGACGCGGACCTCGTCGTACGGCGGCTGCACGGGCTCTCGCCCCTCGCCGGTACGGGCCTCGACGCGCTGCTGCGCAACCTCGGCTGCCGCACCCTCGTGATCACAGGCGTATCGGCGAACGTCGCGATCCCCAACGCCGCCTTCGACGCCGTCAACCTCGGCTACACCGCCGTCGTGCCCACCGACGCCATCGCCGGGGTGCCCGCCGACTACACGGCGGCGATGATCCGCCACACCCTCGCGCTCGTCGCCACCCTCACCACCACCGAGGAGCTCCTGCGCGCGTGGCACCGCCCCCGCGGCACGGACTGATCACGCCAGACGGATCGTGTCCCCCTGTACGGTGACCCGCTCCGCCGACAGGGGCTCGTGCGCCGGGCCGTGCTGCACACTGCCGTCCTTGGCGCTGAACTTGCTGCCGTGGCACGGGCAGTTGATGGTGCCGCCCGAGATGTCACGGACCAGGCAGCCCTCGTGCGTGCAGACCGCCGAGAACGCCTTGAACTCGCCCTTCGCCGGCTGCGTCACCACCACCTTGCTGTCCGGGAAGACCTTCCCGCCGCCCACCGGGATGTCGGCGGTCTTCGCCAGGGCCCCGGCCGCGCCCGAGGAAGGGGCGGTGGAGTTCCCGGGGGCGCCCGCCTGTGACCCCGAGGCGCCCGGCGCCTCGGAGGACGTCGGTGCCGGGGTGCCCTTCTTGTCGTCCGAGCCGCACGCGGCGAGCGCGGCCACGAGGCCGGAGACCCCCGCGGCCGCGACGACGGTACGACGGCTCGCACCGGGCCGGACCGGTGACGTATGTGTCATGTTCGCTCCTCTGGGCTTGTCGGTTCCCTGGGGTCATACGGACTCGACAGCAGCCCTGTTCAACCATCCAGAGCGTTTCTCAGGAAATTCACCTCGAACAGCAGCAACTGCCCGGCAGTGCCGCCGCCCGCCATATGAGTCGCACCGGACAACGGCAGCACCGTGTGCGGCCTGCCCGCCGCCAGCAGCGCCGCGGACATCCGCAGCGTGTGGGCCGCGGTCACGTTGTCGTCCGCCAGGCCGTGGATCAGCAGCAGCGGCCTGCGCAGCAGAGGCGCGTCGTGGATCGTCGAGGAACGGGCGTAGTGCTCCGGTTCCTCGTCCGGGTGGCCGAGGAACCGCTCCTTCCAGTGCGTGTCGTACAGCCGCTGATCGCTCGGGGCCGCGCCGGAGACCGCCGCGTGGAAGATCTCCGGGTGCCTGAGGACCGCGGCCGCGGCCAGTGTGCCGCCGAACGACCAGCCCCGGATGCCCACCCGCCCCAGGTCCAGGTCCGGGCAGTGCGCGGCGGCCGCCCGCAGACCGTCGATCTGGTCCTCCAGCACGGGCGTCAACTGGTCGCCGTGGACCGCCTTCTCCCAGGACGGGCCGCGGCCGGGCGTGCCCCTGCCGTCCACGGTGAGCACGGCGAAGCCCTGTTCCGCGAACCACTGGGCGACGCACGACATCCAGGTGCGCGCCCGTACGGCCAGCCGCACGCCCGGCCCGGAGTACGGGCAGAGCAGTACGGGCAGCCTGCGCGCCCCGGGCTCGTGCCACGACGGGAGGAAGAGCAGGCCGGGCAGTTCGCGTTCGCCGAGCGTGAGGTGTTCCGGGCGCGGTACGACGAGGGGGTCGGCGGTCAGGGAGCCGATCGTGCCGACGGGTTCACCGTCGCGCAGGACGGTGACCCTGTGGCCCTCCGGGGTCCGGCTGTCCAGCACTACGGTGGGGCCGCCCATGGCGGCGGTGTGCACGCCGGGCTCTCGGCTCAGCCGCGTGAGGCCTCGCTCCGGTTCGTAGGACCACACATGGCGTTCGAAGGGGCTGTCCCAGCCGGTGAAGAGCACGCGTTCGCCGTCCGTGCCGAGCACCTCGGCGACCTGGAGGCCGTCCGGTGTAAGGAAGCCACCGATCCGCAGGCGCCGGGTGTCGCCCCGTTCCCAGGGGACGACCGGGGTGCCGGAGGCCGTACGGGCCGGTGCGCCCGGCACGAGTTCCACCCAGGCCGGATCGCGTCTCTCGTGCAGCAGCTCGGTCGTGCCCGTGGTGGGGTCGACGGCCAGCACGCGCAGCACCCGCTGGTCGCGGCTCTGCACGCTGATCACGGGGCCGTGGGCGTCCCAGTGGGCCGTGGCCAGATACTCGAACGCGGCGCGGTCCCACAGCACTTCCGCGCGCCCGCCGTCCAGCGTCACCACGTGGAGGGTGACCTCGGCGTTGGCCGTGCCGGCCGCCGGATAGCGGAACGCCCGGGGCGGCTTCGCCGGGTCGGCCGCGTCGCCGAGGTGCCACAGCGGCATGGGCGTGGGGTCCACGCGGGCCACGAGCAGGGCACTGCCGTCGGGCGCCCACCAGTGGCCGCGCCGCCGGCCCATCGACTCGGCGGCGGCGTGTTCGGCCAGGCCGTAGGTGACCTCGGGCGCCTCCGGCGCGAGGCACAGCCGCTCGGTGCCGTCCAGGGACATCACGCGCAGGGCGCCGTCGCTGACGTAGGCGATGTGGCGGCCGTCCGGCGAGGGGCGGGGATCCACGGCGGGGCCCGCGGCCGGCAGGGGGAAGGACGGCCCGCCGGACGTGCGGACCGCGCGGAGCGCGCCGCCCACGGTGTGGACGACGAGGCGGACGTCCCGGTCGGTCGCGTACGACACGATGCCTTCCGACCGTTCGCGGGCCCGCTCCCGCCGGATGCGCTCCGCCTCCGGCAGCGGGCCGTCCGTCACCTCAGCCGAGGCGAGCAGCCGTTCCCGCCCGCCCTCGTGGAGCCACAGCTCGCCGAGCGGGTCCAGGCCGCCGCGCGTGCGGGTGAACACGACGCGGCGGCCGTCGGGTGAGACGGTGAAGTGGCCCGGGGCGCCGAGCGAGAAGCGCCGGCTGAGGGCGAAGCGGCGGGGGAAGGCGGAGATGTCCATGGCGCACCCTGACAGGGAGCGGCCCGCGGCCGCGACCGGATTCCGCCCACCACCGCAGTAGCCTGGGGCAATGCTCCCCGAAGTCATCGCCACCCGCTATGTCACGCCCTTGCGTGAGGGTGGCTCGCTCCCCGGCATCGTCGAGGCCGACGATCTCGGCACGTACGTCATGAAGTTCACCGGCGCCGGACAGGGCCGCAAGACGCTGGTCGCCGAGGTGATCTGCGGACAGCTCGGCCGCGCCCTCGGGCTGCGCGTGCCCGACCTGGCGCGGATCCAGCTCGACCCCGTCATCGGCCGGGGCGAGCCGGACCAGGAGGTGCAGGGGCTGCTCAAGGCCAGCGGCGGGCTCAACCTCGCCATGGACTTCCTGCCCGGTGCCCTCGGCTTCGACCCGCTCGCCTTCGAGGTCGACGCGGCCGAGGCCGGGCGCGTGGTGTGGTTCGACGCCCTCATCAACAACGTCGACCGCTCCTGGCGCAACCCCAACCTGCTGGTGTGGCACGGCGAGATGTGGCTCATCGACCACGGCGCCACCATGATCTGGCACCACAACTGGCCGAGCGCGCGGGCCGCGGCGGGCAGGGCGTACGACGCCTCCGACCACGTCCTCGCCTCCTTCGGCCCGGACGTCGTCGCCGCCACGGCAGCCCTCGCCCCGCGGGTCACCGAGGAACTGCTGACGGCGGTCGCCGCCGACGTGCCCGACGAGTGGCTCGTGGACGAGCCGGGCTTCGACGGCCCGGACGCCGTGCGCCGCGCCTATGTGGAGGTGCTGCTGGAGCGCGCCGCGACCGTCGGCGACCGCGTCACCCTCGGCGAACGCAGCAAGGACAAGCCCTCGCAGGCGCCGGAGTGGGTGCGTGTCAGGCTCGACGGAAGGGCCGGGACATGACCGGGCGCCACAACGGACGTGACGTTTTCGAATACGCGCTGCTGCGCGTCGTCCCCCGCGTCGAGCGGGGTGAGCTGATCAACGCCGGGGTCGTCGTCTACTGCCAGGCGAAGTCCTTCGTCGCCGCCCGCGTCCACCTGGACGAGGCGCGGCTGCTGGCCCTGGACCCGACGGCCGACGTCGCGGGCGTACGGGCCGCGCTGGGCGCCGTCGAGGGCGTCTGCCTCGGCGGGGAGCGGGCCGGGCAGGCCGCAGGTGACGATCCGGGGCGGCGCTTCCGCTGGCTGATCGCCCCGCGCAGCACCGTCGTGCAGCCCGGCCCGGTGCACACCGGCCTCACCGCGGACCCGGAGCGTGAGTCCGAGCGCCTCCTCGACCTGCTGGTCAGGTGAGCGACGTCAGGTGAGCGACGAGGCGTTGACAGCGGGTGGCGGGGCTTCTAGCGTCTGATCCGCCGAAGGTACTAAGCGGTCGCTCACCCGCCGGTGCGGGAGGGCGGTCCGCCGGGGCCCCTCGGCGCCGTCGACGTTTCCGAGGTGAGGAGAGCCCCGCATGTCCACCACCGAGCAGCGCGTAGCCGTTGTCACGGGCGCGGCCCGTGGCATCGGCGCGGCGACCGCCGTCCGGCTGGCCGAGGAGGGCCGGGCGGTCGCCGTCCTCGACCTCGACGAGGCGGCCTGCGCGGACACCGTGGAGAAGATCGCGGCGGCGGGCGGCAAGGCCCTCGCCGTCGGCTGCGACGTCTCCGACGCGGCCCAGGTCGAGGCCGCCGTCGCCCGGGTCGCCGCCGAGCTCGGCGCCCCGGTCATCCTCGTCAACAACGCCGGTGTCCTCCGCGACAACCTGCTGTTCAAGATGAGCGAGGACGACTGGGACACCGTCATGAACGTGCACCTGCGCGGTGCGTTCCTGATGTCGCGCGCCTGCCAGAAGCACATGGTCGACGCGGGCTTCGGCCGTATCGTCAACCTCTCCAGCAGCTCGGCCCTCGGCAACCGCGGGCAGGCGAACTACGCCGCCGCCAAGGCCGGCATGCAGGGCTTCACCAAGACGCTCGCCAAGGAGCTCGGCAAGTTCGGCGTCACCGCCAACTCCGTCGCCCCCGGCTTCATCGCCACCGACATGACCGCCGCCACCGCGGCCCGCGTCGGCATGGGCTTCGAGGACTTCAAGACCGCGGCGGCGAGCCAGATCCCCGTGCAGCGCGTCGGCGAGCCCGCGGACATCGCCAACGCCGTCGCCTTCTTCGCCGGTGAGCAGGCCGGCTTCGTCTCCGGCCAGGTGCTGTACGTGGCCGGCGGACCGCTCAACTGACGGGGGAGGACGGACATATGACCGTGCAGGACAGCGGAAAGGTCGCGCTGGTCACCGGCGCCAGCCGCGGCATCGGCTACGGCATCGCCGAGGCGCTGGTCGCCCGCGGCGACCGCGTCGTCATCACCGGGCGCAACGAGGACGCCCTCAAGGCCGCCGTCGAGTCCCTGGGCGCCGACCGGGTGATCGGTGTGGCGGGCAAGGCCCACGACGAGGCCCACCAGGCCGCCGCCGTGGAGCGCGCGATGGAGACCTTCGGGCGCGTCGACCACCTCGTCAACAACGCCGGTACGAACCCGGTGTTCGGTCCGATCGCCGACCTCGACCTCGCGGTCGCCCGGAAGGTCTTCGAGACCAACGTCATCTCGGCGCTCGGCTTCGCCCAGCAGACCTGGAAGGCGTGGCAGAAGGAGAACGGCGGGGCGATCGTCAACATCGCCTCCGTCGCCGGGCTGGGCGCCGCGCCCTTCGTCGGCGCGTACGGCATCAGCAAGGCCGCCATGGTCAACCTCACGCTCCAGCTCGCGCACGAGATGGCGCCGGGCGTGCGGGTCAACTGCATCGCCCCGGCGGTGGTGAAGACCAAGTTCGCCGCAGCCCTCTACGAGGGGCGCGAGGAGGAGGCCGCCGCCTCCTACCCGCTCGGGCGGCTGGGGGTTCCGGAGGACATCGGGGGCGCGGCCGCCTTCCTGCTCTCCGACGCCGCGGGGTGGATCACCGGACAGACACTCGTCATGGACGGCGGGATCCTCCTCAACGCGGGCTTCTGACCGGCTCCCGGCCCTCCGCCGGAGGGCCGGGCGTCAGGCGTTGTCAGTGGGCGCCGGTAGGTTCTCCGATGAGAGTGGAACGAACCCCGGAGGTTGTTGGCGTGACCGTCACCGACATGCTGCCCGAGTCCTGGCGCGGAGTCCTCGGCGAGGAGCTGGAGAAGCCCTATTTCAAGGAGCTCACCGACTTCGTCGAGGAGGAGCGGTCGAAGGCGCCGGTCTATCCGCCGCGCGGCGAGGTCTTCGCCGCGCTGGAGGCCACGCCGTACGACCGGGTGAAGGTCCTCATCCTCGGTCAGGACCCCTACCACGGCGCCGGGCAGGGGCACGGCCTGTGCTTCTCCGTCCGGCCCGGCGTGAAGACCCCGCCCTCCCTGCGGAACATCTACAAGGAGATGCGCGAGGAGCTCGGCCACGAGGTGCCGGACAACGGCTTCCTGATGCCGTGGGCCCAGCAGGGCGTGCTGCTGCTCAACGCGGTCCTCACGGTCCGCGGCGGCGAGCCCAACTCCCACAAGGGCAAGGGCTGGGAGAAGTTCACCGACGCGGTCATCCGCGCCGTGGCCTCCCGGCCCGACCCGGCCGTCTTCGTGCTGTGGGGCAACTACGCCCAGAAGAAGCTCCCCCTGATCGACGAGACACGGCACACCGTCGTCAAGGGAGCCCACCCCTCGCCGCTGTCGGCGAAGAAGTTCTTCGGCAGCCGCCCCTTCACCCAGATCAACGAGGCGGTGGCGGCCCAGGGGCACGAGCCGATCTCCTGGCAGATCCCCGACCTCGCCGTCTGACCCGGCGGCTGCGAGGAGGCCGTGCCCTTTGAGGGAGCGGCCTCCTCGCCGGGCCTCAGTGCCCGTACACCTGGCCGCAGATGCGCGAGGCGTCGCTGCCCTGCTCCCAGTGGCCGTAGGTGTGCCCGAGCGAGCAGACGCCGCTGCCGGAGCTCCGGGGCGGTGCCGCCGGCCGGGGTTCGGCGGCGCGGCCGGAGGTGGGGGGCGCCTGCGGTGGATTGCGGGGGAGGGGGGAGTCCTCGCCGGTGGGGCCGGGCCGGCCCGGTGGCTCGGGCGGGCGGCCGGAGGTCTCGGCCGGGCCCGAATCACGCGAGGCCGGGCCTGAATCGCGTGAAGGGGACGAGGAGTTCCTCGGAGGGCTCTTCGTGGACTCCGAGGGGCGGGAGTCGTGCGAGCGGTCCGCCGGTTCCCGGGGGTCGGCCGGATCCGCCGGTGCCGGGTCGGCGGGGTCCCTGGGATCTCCGGGGCTCCAGCCGTCCGTGGGTGTCCCCGGTGGTGCGTGGGAGGTCGGGTCCCGGGAGGGATCGCCCGGTGGCCCGCCCGAGGCGTCCGGTCCGATGTCGATCAGGGCCTCGCGGGGCCGGCCCGGACCGGCCGGCCCGCCGGGGCGGGAGAGGGAGTGCTGCCGGCCGTGGCCGGTGGGCTGGGAGGGGACGGCCACGCACCCGGTGGCGGCCACGAGGGCCGCTGCCACCAGGGCGGTCGCCGCAGGCAGACGATGCATTCGGTCAACTCTGCTGCCCGCTCGGGTGCGTTGGGAATTCCCCGCAGGGGTGACGCGCGGGTGGTGGCGCTCTTCCGCCGGCTGTCCCGCCTCGGCTCTCAGTCCCCGGTCGCCCCGTCGATGCGCTCGCGGATGAGGTCCGCGTGGCCGTTGTGGCGGGCGTACTCCTCGATCATGTGCGTGTAGATCCAGCGGAGGTCGAACTCCGCGCCGTCGCGCTGGTGGATGCCCCGGTCGTCGAGGGAGCGGCCGCGTGCCGCCTCGCGGGCCGCCGCGATCTCCGCCTGCCATGTGGCGTAGGCCTCCTCCCAGGTGTCCTGCTCGGTGACGTGGATGTCGCCGTCGGGCTCCTCGTCGCTGTAGAAGATCGGCCCGGCCGACCGCTCGCCGCCGAGCACGCGCCGGAACCAGCCGCGTTCGACCTCGGCCATGTGCCGTACGAGGCCCATGAGGGAGAGCGGCGAGGGCGGCGCCGAGGGCTCGCGCAGCTGCCGGTCGTCCAGCCCGGCGCACTTGAGGGCCAGGGTCGCGCGGTGGTAGTCGAGCCAGCTCTCCAGGCTGGTGCGCTCGTCGGAGACGGTGGGCGGTTCGGGGCGTTCGCTCGTGGTCGTCATGGTGGGCATCCTTCCGCCCGGACGCGCCGCGCCGCCACGGATTATCGCTCCAGCATGCCGCGCAGCAGTTCGCCGGCGCCGGCGCGGAGCTGTCCGAGGTCCGGGGCGTCGGTGTGGAAGGACCCGGCGACGCAGGAGAACATCATCCCCTCGCACCACGCCACGAGGGACAGCGCGTGCCGTTCCGGGTCGCGGGACCCGTTCGCGGCCATCAGACGGGTGAGGGGGTCGCGGAAGACGCGGCCCGCCGAGTCGTAGATCCGCCGCAGTTCGGGCCGCCGGGCCGCCTCCAGCGCCAGCTCGTAGCGGGCGATCAGCAGGGCCTGCTGCCCGGTCAGCGAGCGGTGCAGCGCGAGCGCGACGGCCTCGGCCAGCGCGTCGCGCCCGGCGTCCGGGCCCGGCAGTTCGGGCAGGCCCAGCACCTCGCTCTCACGGAGGGCGAGCCGCCGCACCGCGACCTCCAGCAGGGCGAGCCGGGTGCGGGCCTGGTTGGAGGTCGAGCCGAGCGGAAGCCCGGCCGCCTCGTCCACGGCGCGGTGGGTCAGCCCGCGCATGCCGCGTTCGGCGAGCAGGGCGAGTGCGGTGTCGGCGATCAGCTGGGCGCGCGCGGGACCGGTGGCGGTCTTCTCGACTGGCATGCGACCCAACCTATCGCCATCACTACAACGGTAGTAACCTGATGGCAACTACACCCGTAGTAATGGAGGGGATCATGCGCGAACTCCGCGCGGTCGTCATCGGCGGCGGCATCGGCGGGCTCACCGCCGCGGCCGCCCTGCACCACCACGGCTGGACCGTCACCGTGCTCGAACGCGCCGCCTCGCTCGAACCCGTCGGCGCGGGCATCGCCCTGGCCGCCAACGCCCTGCGGGCCCTCGACACCTTCGGCGCGGGCGACGCCGTGCGCGCCCTGTCCGGCTGGCAGGCCGAGGGCGGCCTGCGCCTGCCGAGCGGCCGCTGGCTCTCCCGTACGAGCAGCGCGGCCGCGGCCGAGCGCTTCGGCGGCCCGGTCGTCGTCGCCCACCGCGCCGAACTCGTCGCCCTCCTCGCCGCGAGGCTCCCCGAAGGGGCCGTCCGCACCGGCGCCCCCGCCACGCTCACCGACCCCGGCGGCCCCGGGCGGCCCGCCAGGGTGGCCGCCCCCGAAGGCGACCTGGAGGCCGACCTCGTCGTCGGCGCCGACGGCATACGCTCCGCCGTCCGCGGCACCCTCTTCCCGCACCACCCGGCCCCGCGCTTCACCGGCCTCACCACCTGGCGCATGGTCGTCCCACCGCCCGCCCGGCCCTTCCCCGCCCACGAGACCTGGGGCCGCGGCCTGCTCTGGGGCACCGTCCCGCTGCACGACGGGCGCGTCTACGCCTACGCGCAGGCCAAGGCGCCCGCCGGGAGCCGCGCGCCCGACGGCGAACTCGCCGAGCTGCGCCGCCTGTTCGGCGGCTGGCACCACCCCGTCCCCGACATCCTCGCCGCCGCCGACCCCGCTGCCGTGCTGCGCAACGACGTCCACACCTCCGCGGCGCCGCTCCCCGCCCACCACCGCGGCAGGGTCGCGCTGCTCGGCGACGCCGCCCACCCCATGACCCCGCACCTCGGCCAGGGCGGCTGCCAGGCCGTCGAGGACGCCGTGGTCCTGGCCCACCTCCTCGGCGAGGCCGGCGGCGACCCCGCCCGCGCGCTGCCCGCCTACACCGCGCAGCGCCTGCCCCGCACCACGGAGGTCGTCCGCCGCTCCGCCCGCGTCGGCCGGCTCACCGCCCTCTCCTCCGCGCCCGCCTGCGCCCTGCGCGACGCGGCCGTCGCCGTGGTGAACCGCTTCGGGCCCCGCCTCGCCTTGCGGAGCCTCGACGGAGTGGCCGACTGGCGGCCACCAGTACACCCGTATGCTGCTCAAACGGAATCGCGATCCCAGGAGGCTCTGTGAAGGTCGGCTGCATCGGACTCGGGGACATCGCGGAGAAGGCGTACCTTCCCGTTCTCGCCTTCCGGCCGGAGCTGGAGCTCCACCTCCACACCCGCACCGAGGCCACCCTCCACCGGATCGGGGACTCCTGCCGGGTCCCCCGCGAGCGGCGCCACACCACGCTCGACGGGCTCCTCGCGGCCGGTCTCGACGCGGCCTTCGTGCACGCCGCCACCGCCGCGCACCCCGAGATCGTCACCCGCCTCCTCGACGCGGGCGTCCCGGTCTACGTGGACAAGCCGCTCGCCTACGACCTCGCCACCAGCGAGAAGCTCGTGCGCCTCGCCCAGGAGCGCGGGGTGAGCCTGATGGTCGGCTTCAACCGGCGCCACGCGCCCGCCTACACGCAGTGCGCGGACCACCCGCGCGAGCTCGTCCTCATGCAGAAGAACCGCGTCGGCCTCGCCGAGGACCCCCGCACGCTCGTCCTCGACGACTTCATCCACGTCGTCGACACCCTGCGCTTCCTCGTGCCCGGCACCGTCGACCACGTCGGCGTGCGGGCCAGGATCCGCGACGGGCTCATGGAGCACGTCGTGCTCCAGCTCTCGGGCGACGGCTTCACCGCCATCGGCACCATGAACCGGCTGAGCGGCTCCACCGAGGAGATCCTGGAGGTCTCCGGCCAGGACACCAAGCGGCAGGTCGTCAACCTCGCCGAGGTGATCGACCACAAGGGCCAGCCGACGGTCCGCCGCCGCGGCGACTGGGTGCCGGTCGCACGGCAGCGCGGCATCGAGCAGAGCGTGCTCGCGTTCCTGGACGCGGTGCGGGCGGGCATGGTGCTCGACGCGACCGACGCCCTGCGCACCCACGAACTGTGCGAGCGGATCGTCCTGACCGCACTGGAGCAGGCCACCTCCTGAGCACCGCCAGGCTTGGCCATAGCGAATGCTGCTGGCCGTGAGAAGCGGCCGTTCTTGGACGCCGGCCCGCGCTGCCCACACCCTTGGTGGCATGGACATCAGAAGCGCGATCGCCGCCGAACGCCGGGAATTCGCAGACGTGTTGGACGGCCTGTCCGCCGAGCAGTGGGACGCGCCCTCCCTGTGCGCCGGGTGGCGGGTGCGGGAGGTCGCGGCCCATATGTCGCTGGGCTTCCGCTACTCCGTCCCCCAGGTGGTCTGGCAACTCGTCAAGGCGCGCGGCGGCCTCCACCGGATGACCGACCGGTGCGCGCGTGAGGACGCGGCCCGCTTCGCACCGCGCGAGCTCGCGAACTTCCTCCGGGACAACGCGCACCACCCCTGGACGCCGCCGGTCGGCGGCTTCGAGTCGGCGCTGGGGCACGACGTCGTCCACGGCCTGGACATCACGGTCGCGCTCGGCCTCGACCGGCGGGTGCCCGAGGACCGGGTGCGGGTGCTGCTGGAGAACGCGACGCCCAAGAGCGCGAAGTTCTTCGGCGCGGACGTGGCGGGGGTCGAGCTGCGGGCGGTGGACCTCGACTGGTCCTTCGGGGCCGGAGCCCCGGTGTCCGGCACGGCGCAGGACCTGCTCCTGCTCCTCTTCGGCCGCAAGCTCCCGCCCGGCCGTCTCCAGGAGGGCGCCCCGGCCCGCTTCACGGCCGCGCAGGCCGGCCCGGCCGCCTGAACCGGCGGACCGTGAGCCGGCAGACATACAGCACCACGCACGCCGCCGAGCCGATCGCCGTCCAGTCGCCTGTACGTACATACGGGCTCGTGCCCCGCGCCAGCGGGAGTTCGTAGACCTCTGACGTACTGCGGTCGGTGCCGAGGCGGTGGCCCACGGTCCGGCCGCGGGCGTCGGTCGCCGTACTGACTCCCGTCAAGGTCGCATGGACCATCGGGCGCCAGCTCTCGGCCGCGCGGAAGGAGGCGAGGGAGGCGTGCTGCTCCGGGGCCCAGCTGTGCTGGAAGGTGGAGGTCGAGGACTGGGCGACGAGCACGTCGGCACCGTCGGCCGCCAGCTTCCGGCTCATGTCCGGGAACGCCGTCTCGAAGCACACCAACGGCCCGATCCGCACCGTGCCCTGACGTGTGGTCACCTTCATCACCACCTGGTGGGTGCCGCGCCTGCGGTCCTCGCCCGCCGCCTTGCCCACGGACGTGGCCCAGCCGAGGAGCGAGCGCGCCGGTACGTACTCCCCGAACGGCACCAGCCGCATCTTGTCGTAGCGGTCGCCCGTGGGCCCGTCCGGCCCGACCAGCACGGAGCTCTTGAAGATGCCGGGCCGGTCCGAGCCCCGCGCGTCCACGTTCACCAGCAGATCGGCGCCGACCGTACGGGACAGCGCGGCCAGCCGGTCGCGCAGGCCGGCGCCGCGGCCGAGGTCCTCGCCGACGCTGCTCTCGCCCCACACCACGAGGTCCACGTGTTCTCCCGCCAGTTGGCGGGTGAGCTCCTCCTCGCGGTCGAAGCGCCGCTGCGGGCTCAGGATGCCGGAGACGACCCCCGGCTGGACGACGGCGATCCGCACGCTGCCCGCGCTCCGCGGCTCAGGGGCCCACAGCCATACGGCAGTTACGCAGAGTGCGCACACCAGCACCCCCGCGAGACCGACGGCCGGCCCGCTCGTACGTACGCCAAGCGGCCGAATCATCAACGTGACAGCGGTGTTCAGCGCCACCAGGAGGAAACTAACCAGCCAGATCCCGCCCACCGAAGCGACCTTCAAAGCGGGTGCGACCTGCCACTGACTCGCCCCGAACACCCCCCATGGCCCTCCCAAATACTCCCAGGAGCGGGCAAGTTCGACCATCAACCAGCCGGACGGCACGAGGGCGAGAGCGGCCAGCGCCCGGCCTGTCCCAGGTGAGCCGCTCAGCAGCCGGTGTGTGAGCAGGCCCCACGGGGCCCACAGCAGCCCCAGCAGCGCGGCCAGCACCAGAATGAAGATATGGAGGCTCGGTAGCAGCCAGTGATGGACGGCCAGCAGGAAGCCCGCGCCGCCGAGCCAGCCCTCGAACGCCGCCCGGCGGCCGTCGGCGGCCGAGCGGAGCAGCATCAGCCACGGCACAAGGGCCACATAGGCAAGCCACCACCACGCCGGCACCGGGAATGTCAGCGCCGGCAGGGCGCCCACCAGGACCGCAGCGACGGCGCGCGGCCGGGGGCGGGTGAGAAGAGCGGCGCGCCGCTCGGCCGACGGTGTCATCGCCATCCCGTGCCTCCCTTGTGCTCGACGGCCCTCCGGCTCCGGAGATCGTCGATCGTTCGTCCGTCCTACGCGTGCGCGAGTTCCGGCCATCCCGGGGATCTTCGAACAGTGCAGGCCGCTCGGGAAAAAACCCCGACAACGACGCGCAATATTCAACCGTTCCTACCCACCTGGAAAATGCCTTTGGCTCGATTCGATCAAAAACGGTCCAGTGTGAACCTTGCGTCCCACGCTGGAAAGGTGTGAGCGGGTATGTGCAGCGGGTTATCCGTGGTCCACCATGGGCAGGTAACCGCGCAAAAGTGGACAGGAACGCTGTGAGTCGGCCCGGGGAGGCGGCGTGACAGGCGTGCGAGACCGCATCGCAGTACAGCCTTTGGAGAGCATGCCCTTCTACTGCCCGATACCGCCGGCCGCGCATCCCCGCCTCCGGGAGATCGACGACGCCTCGGTGGACTGGATGCTCGAACGGGAGCTCGACACCCCGCCCCACCAGCGGCAGCGTCTCGTCCGGTGCGACTTCGGCGGCCTGACCGCCAGGACCATGCCCTACGGCCAGACCGGCCCGCTGGGCGTGGTCGCGAAGCTGCACTCGGTGCTCTTCTCCCTCGACGACGCGGTCTGCGACGAGGCGGGTGCGACGGCTCACGGCCTGGCCCATGTGACCTCACGCATCATGCGCGTCCTGGAGGCACCCACGCCGCAGTGGCCGGACGACACCCCCCACGCGGCCGCACTTCGCGCCATCCGCACGGAGCTGGTCGAGCACGCCACACCCCGCCAGCTACGGCGCTGGACCGAGGGCATGCGCACCTATCTGTCCGGTCTGGTGTGGGAAGCGGCCTGCCGCCGTGACCGGGCGCTGCCGTCCCTCAGCGACTACGCCGCGATGTGGATGCGCGCGATCGGGATGGCCCCGTCCACGGCCCTCATGGACGTGGCGGGCGGCTACGACCTCAACGACCACGACCTCGACCGGCCCGAGGTCCGGGCCCTCACCGAGATGACCTGGACCCTCGTGGCCTGGGACAACGACTTCTACTCACGGAACAAGGAGATCCAGCGGGCCGGTGACAACCTCAACCTGATCGACGTCCTCGCCCAGGAGCGGGACTGCGAGCCCGCCCGCGCCCAGGAGGAGGCCATGGCGATGCGCGACCGCGTCATGACCCTCTTCCTGCGCTTACGCGATCAGCTCTGGCCGCGGGCCGGGGTCGAGCTGCGCTGCTATCTGGTGGCCCTGGCGCACTTCGTCCGGGGCCACCTCGACTGGGCCTCGGCGTGCGCCCGCTACGCCGACCCGTACGGCGCGGCCGTCGCCCGGTGGTGGAAGTCCGAACCCTCGGACGACAGCCTGGCACCGCTGCCCGTCCCCTCCATCGCCTGGTGGTGGGAACAGCTGGAGACCGATCCCTATCCGCGCCGCAGCCAGCTCCTGAACGACCGCCACCACGACCACGACCCGCGCGACGCCGGGGCCTGGGCCGGGGGAGCGGGCGTGGCCACCGGCTGCACCGGCTGAACGACCCGGTCCGACCCCGTCGGACCGGGATCCCCGGTCTCCTCCGGCGGGGCCGGGGCCCGGGGCGTGAACTTGGCGGGCAGCTCCAGCAGATGACGGGACATCAGTGCCGAGGAGTACCTCAGCTCGGACTCCTCCACCGCCAGCGTGAGGTCGGGCAGCCGCAGGAGCAGCGCGTCGATGCTCGTGTCGGCGATCGCCCGGCCCACGTCCTGGCCCGGGCACTCGTGCTGGCCTCCGCTGAAGGCCAGGTGCGAGCGGTTGCCGTGGATGGGGGTGTCCGGGTCGGGGCGGACCACCGTGTCCATGTTGGCGGCGGCCAGCCCCAGCACCAGGGCGTCACCCTGTTTGATGTGCTGCCCGGCCAGCTCGGTGTCCTGGGTGGCCCAGCGGCCGAGGATGGTGATGAACGGCGGCTCGTCCCACAGCACCTGCTCCACCGCGTCCGGCAGGGTCATGTGACCGCCGGCGAGCGAGGCCCGGAAGCGGACGTCGGTGAGCACCATCTTCAGCGTGTTGGCGATGAGGTTCGCCGTGGTCTCGTACGCCGCGATCAGCACCAGCCGCAGGTGCTGCATCACCTCGTCGTCCGTCAGCCCCGAGGGGTGTTCCAGCAGCCAGCTGGTGAAGTCGGCGCCTGGCTCCACGTGCTTGCGGGCCACGAGCTTGCGGAGCGTCTCCAGCACGAACTCGTTGCTGGCGACGGCCGTCTCGGTCCCCTTGATCATGTCCCGGGCGGCATTGACCAGTTGCGGGCTGTACGCCTCCGGCATGCCGAGCAACTGCGTCATCGCCATCATCGGCAGCTGCTCGGCGAACTGGTGCACCAGGTCCGTGCGGCCCGACCGGCAGAACCGGTCCACCAGCTCGTTGGAGAACCGGGTGACGTACCGCCGGATCCCGCGCCTGTCGAAGCGCGCGATGCTGTCGTTGACCGCGCCGCGCCAGCGCTCGTGCTGCTGGCCGTCGGCGAAGACGCAGATGGGCTGCCAGGTGGCGATCGGCGCCAGCGGGTGCTCGGGGGTGAGCCGGCCCTCCCGCGACTCCCGCCAGAGCCGGGCGTCGCGGGAGAACCGCGAGGGGGTGCGGGCCACGTCCAGGTTCTCGCGGTAGCCGAGGACCAGCCAGGCGGGGAGGTCGCCGTGCAGCAGGACGGGCGCCACCTGGCCGTGCTCCTTGCGGAGCCGCTCGTACAGCCCCATGGGGTTGCTCTCGGCCTCCGGCCCGTAGAGCCGCGTGACGCCGCCCGGGCCGTGGGCCGCCGGGCACTGGGGGGGAGGCGCGACGGCAGCGTCGGCGCGGGAGTGTTCTGGGGGGAGGTTCACTGGGGCTCCGGGGAGACGGTCGTGAGGGTGTAGAGATAGCGCATGAGGGTGAGCAGGGTGTCGCGGCAGGACGCCCGGTCCCGGGCGTCGCACTCGACCATGGGCACGGAATCGTCGAGGTCCATCGCGGCCCGCAGCTGGGCCATGGGGTAGGTGGGGGCCTCGGGGAAGCGGTTGACGCCGACGACGAACGGCACGCCGCGCTCCTCCAGCCGGCCGATCACGTCATAACTGACCTCCAGCCGCCGGGTGTCGAGCAGCACCACCGCGCCGAGGGCCCCCTCGAAGAGGCCGTTCCACAGGAACCAGAAGCGCTCCTGGCCGGGGGTGCCGAACAGATACAGCACCAGCTGCTCGTTGATGCTGATCCGGCCGAAGTCCATGGCCACGGTGGTCTCGGTCTTGTGCTCGATGCCGGCGAGGTCGTCGACGCCGACCCCGGCCTGGGTCATCGTCTCCTCGGTGGTCAGCGGACGGATCTCGCTGACCGCCCCCACCAGGGTCGTCTTGCCGACCCCGAACCCGCCGACGATGACGACCTTGACGGCCGCGGTGGCCGAGGCCGGCAGGACGTCCTCGCTGCGTGGCCCCGCGTGGGTGTCGGAGCCGCGAGCGTCAGAGCCTTTGCAGTCCATTCATCACCGCCTCCAGAAGTTGGACGTCGGGCAGCGCGGCCGCCGGCACCGGCGGCCGGGCGTCCACCTGGCTGCCGGCCAGCAGCTCCGTGAGCAGCAGCGTCAGCGTGCTGACGGGCAGCTCCAGATAGGCCGATATCTCGGCGACCGACAGGGGGTAGTCGCACATCCTGACAATGGCGGCGTGCTCGGGCTGGAGCCCCGGATCGGTCTCCGTCCGGGACACGATCAGCGTCACCAGGTCGAGCTCCGCCTTCTTCTCCGCGCGCGTCTGACCGCCAGTGAGGATGTACAGCCGGTCCGGACTGCCTGGCGCCGTCGCGGGGTCGGGTCCGGCGCCGTTCATGTCATGGACCCACTGACCCGCGGCGGGCTGGTGAGGTGCGAGCCGATGCGGGCCACCAGGTCCCGCATCCGCATGCCCATCAGTTCGGCGTCGACGTCGTCGTCGGCCAGCACCGCCAGGAAGGCTCCGGCCCCGGCGGCCATCAGATAGAAGAATCCGCCGTCGACCTCGATGACGACCAGGCGCATCTGCCCGTCCCCGTGCGGGAATTCCGCGGCGATGGCCGTCGAGAGACTCTGCAGACCGGCACAGGCGGCGGCGAGGCGGTCCGCGGCATCCGGATCCGTGCCGTGCTGAGCCATGCGCAGGCCGTCCGAGGACAGCACGATCACGTGGCGGGTCTGCGGAACACTGGTTGCCAGGTCCTTGAGCATCCAGTCCATGTTGAACCGCGGCTGCGTCACTTGGCTACTCTTCCTTGTCTGATGGGGTGTCACTGTCCGGCCGGGTGGCGTCCGGCTCCGGGAGCTCCCCGTTGAGTCCTCTGGTGAAGGCGCCCAGCCACATGCCGGGCTGCTTGGGGGGTTCCTCCTGGTCGGCCTGCCGGACCGGCCGCGCGGTCTCGGCCCGTTCCCGCTCCCGTTCCCGCTGGGCGGCCGCCGCCCGGCCGAAGGGGAGCGGCGCGGGGCCGCGGCGCCGACGGCGCTGGGGCAGCCCGCTGTCCCCGAGCGGCGGGGGCACGAGGTGCTCCATCATCGGCGGCGGTGCCTCGGGGCCGGGCGCGGGGATCTTCTGGCCGGGCCGCCGCTTGGACTTGAAGGGGGGAAGCTTGGGGGCGCGCGCGATGTCGCCGCCGGGGTGCTTGCTCGCGGTGATCAGGTCCATGGGGATGACCAGCACCGCGCGCACGCCGCCGTAGGCGGAAGGCCGCAGCGACACCAGGAAGTTGTAGTCGCGGGCGAGCCTGCTGACCACCGCCAGGCCCAGCCGCGGCGCCTCGCCGAGGTCGTCCAGGTCCAGGGCGCCCTCGCGGTTGAGCACCCGGTCGGTCCGGCGGCGGGCCTCGTCGGTCAGGCCGACGCCGGCGTCCTCGATCTCCACCGCGATGCCGGACTGGATGTCGACGGCGGTGAGGTGCACCCGGGTCTGCGGGGGCGAGTAGCGGGTGGCGTTGTCCAGCAGCTCGGCCAGCGCGTGGATCACGGGCTCGACGGCGGCCCCGACCACGGCGACGTCCGCCACCGAGTGCAGGTCGACCCGCCGGTACTCCAGGATCCGCGACATGGCGCCGCGCAGGACGTTGTAGAGGGGGATCTCGTTCTTCCACTGGCGGCCGGGGCGGGAGCCGCCCAGCACCGCGATGCTGTCCGCGAGCCTGCCGGTCAGGGCGTTGCCGTGGTCGAGGTGGAGCAGATCGCCGAAGACATCCGGGTCGTTGCCGTGCTTGTGCTCCATCTCCCGGATGTCGTAGGCCTGTTGGTGGACGATGGCCTGCACCCGGCGGGCGATGTTGACGAAGGCGCGCTGCGCGGAGTCGCGCAGCCCCTCCTCGGCCTGCACCGCCTCGATCACGGACCTCAGCACCGAGCGGTGCGCGGTCGCGTACCCCGGCTCCAGGTCGTGGGCCGGCAGGGTGTGGCGCAGGACGACCTCGGTCGGCTCCCCCCGCTGGAGCAGACGGATCGCCTTGGGCAGCAGCTCCTTGGCCAACCGCCGTGTCTCCGCCTCGTGTTCGTCGAGCTGGTGGCGGAGCGTGGCCTCCTGCTCGGAGCACCGGCGGCGCAGCGCGGCGATCACCCGGCCCCGCCGGGCGGCCTCCGAGGCGGCCAGCGCCACCGCCACCGTGGCGACGGATCCGCACCAGGCCACCGGTGCGCGGGCGTCCGGCGTCACGGCGAAAACCGCCGCTCCCGTGCATACCGCCAGCACCAATGGGGAGATCAGCCATATCAGCGCGGAGACGGGCCGCCGTTGAACAGACGAACCGGTACCAACCATCGAGATCCTCGGAACTTATCGGAAGGCGTGGGTGCCGGAGCGCAGCGTTCTCCATGACCTGTGAGAACGGCGGCAGCACAGCACTTGTCCGCAGCGTGTCGTGGTCGTCACGACCCGTTGCGCGTCTGGAGCGTAGCCTGTCGCGCGCCGCTCCCGTGTGAAGTTGTCATATTCGCTGATTGGCCTGACGAGAGAATTCGAAAGCCTTCATAATGCCCTGCGAGGCAAATTCCGAAAGTGCTTCCGAATTACCTGAATAAAATTTCGATCGGTTTCGGACGTCATGTTCAAGCCGGTACCGGCTCCGGCCTGAAGGTCACGCTCCCGAGTGGTGCCTCTGCCGAACGCTGCCCCTGGTCCTGCGGACGGGGTTAGGCTCGCCCCACCACATCCTCCGGGGAGACAACGCCATGTCAGGGCCTCAGAGTGAACAGAACGCATCCGCCGCCCTGTTCGAGCGTGAGCTCGAGCTCAATACCGCGGTGCAGGCCGTGCACCGCTTGTGCGGGCACGTCGAAGAAGGGAGGACACGGCTCGGTGGCCTGCTGCTCTACAGCGGCAAAGCGGGCCTCGGCAAAACGGCCTTGCTGACCGAGGTCCGGCGGTACGCCGCGGAGAGCTGCCGGTGCACCGTGCTCTTCGCCCGCGGCAGCGAGCCCGCGCAGTCCGTCCCGTTCAACGTCGTGCGGCAGCTGGTCCAGCCGCTCCTCGCCGGGATGTCGGCGGACGCGCGCAAGGAGCTGCTCAGCGGCTGGTACGACATCGCCGGCCCGGCGCTCGGCATCGCCCCGCCGATCGGGCCGCAGGACCCCCAGGGCGTCCGCGACGGACTCGACTGGCTCATCACCCAACTCGCCGCCATCCACGAGTCGGTGATCCTCGTCATCGACGACGCGCACTGGGCCGACGCCGAGTCGCTGGCCTGGCTGACCTCCTTCGCCGCGCGGCTGAGCGAGACGCCGATGCTCGCGGTCATCGCCTACCGCCCGGCCGAACTGCCCGAGCACACACCGGCGTTCCGCGATCTGGTGGAGGGCCGCTCCTCCCGGCCCGTCGCGCTGCGGCCCCTGACGCCCGACGCCGTCGCCCGGTTGGTGCACAGGTCCTACGGCGACAAGGCCGACGCCCCGTTCTGCCGTGAGGTCTGGGCGGTCACCGGCGGCAATCCCTACGAGGCCGTCGAGCTGATCGCCAAGTCCCGCGACCGCGAGCTGAAACCGGTCGAGGAGTCCGCCTCCCTCCTGCGCGACCTCGGCGCGGAGACCCGGGGCAGCGGTCTGGTGAGCGCCGTCGAGCAGCTCGGCGCCCCGGTCCTGCGGTTCGCGTTCGCCTCGGCCGTCCTCGGCACCGAGATCTCGCCGACCATGGCGGCGAACCTCGCCGCCATGGGCCCCGCGCAGGCCGACGAGTGCGCGGACAAGCTGCGCGAGGCCCGTATCCTCAACGGCGCCGACCGCCTGGAGTTCGTCCACCCGCTGATCGCCACCGCCTTCTACCGGGCGATCCCGGCGGCCACCCGCACGGCGATGCACGGCCAGGCCGCCTGGGCGGTCACCGACGCCGGACAGGGCGCGGCCGCGGCCTCCCGCCACCTGCTGGAGGTCCACCCGGACGACGACGCCGAGCTGGTCGCACAGCTGCGGGTGGCGGCCCGCGAGCACCTCGCCGTCGGCGCCCCCGACGCGGCCCGCCGCTGTCTGGAGCGCGCGCTGCACGAGCCCCCGCCCGAGGAGGAGCGGGCCTCGCTGCTCTACGAACTGGGCTGCGCCACCCTGCTGACGTCACCGCCCACCACCGTCAACCACCTCAGGATGGCGCTCGCCCTGCCGCACCTCACCGACGAGCTGCGGGTCGACGCCACCTTCCGGCTCTCCCAGGCCTACGCCCACAACAACCAGCTCCAGGAAGCGGCGCAAGTGGTCGCCTCACAGGCCGAGCACACCCCGCCGGGTCCGGGCAGGATGCGGCTCCAGGCCGCGCACTATCTGTGGCAGGGCATCCAGGTCGAGGAGAAGGACTCCCAGGGCCGGTCGCGGCGGATCGCCGAGCTCGCCGACCACCTCCCCGGCCGGGACAACTCCGAGCGCGCGCTGCTCGCGCTCCGCGCCTTCGACGGCATGATCCGCAGCGAGGACGCCGTCCACGTCGTCGAACTCCTCGACCGCATCATGGTGGACGGGCGGCTGCCCAAGGGCCTGGACTGGACGAACAGCCAGTGGGGCTTCGAGCTCCCCAGCATGATCGGTATCACCTACGCCTACGCCGACCGGCTCGACCGCGCGGAGGAGCTCTTCAGCGAGGCCGTGCACGACTTCGAGCTCTCCGGCTGGCGCGGCGCCCACCTCGCGTTCGCCCACCACTTCCTCGGCCTGGCACACCGGCGCCGCGGCGAGCTGGTGGAGGCCGAGAAGCTGATCCGCAACGGGCTCAAGCTGGCCGCCCGCCTCGGCCCCGGCCTGCCCATCCAGTGGGACGGCACCTGCCTGCTGATCGACACCCTGCTGGCGCGCGGTCAGGTCGAGGCCGCGCAGGTCGTCGCCGAGGAGAACGGATTCCGCGCGCCCTACTCACCGGCGATCGTCATCCCGGACGCCGCCTGTCTGGCCGGTCGGCTCCTGCTCGCCCGGGGCCGCACCAAGGAGGCCGTCGCCGAACTGGAGGCGGCGGGCCGCAGGCTGGATGAGCGCGGCAGGCACCACACCCTCTGGGCGCCGTGGGCCTTCGACCTGGCCGACGCGATCGCGCCCGAGGACCCCGAGCGCGCCCGGTCGCTCGTGGACCAAGCGCTGCGGCACGCCGCCCGGTTCGGCACCGACACCGCCGTCGGCGAGGCGCTGCGCCGGTCGGCCTCGGTGTGCGAGCCGGCCGAGGCACTGGTGAAGCTCGACCAGGCCGTGACCCACCTCCGCAGGTCGCCGTGTGTGTACGAGTTCGCGGCCGCGCTGGTCGACCACGGTGTGGCGCTGCGCAGGGCGGGCCGTGCCGAGGAGGCCGCCGAGCGGTTCCGTGAGGGGCTGGACCTGGCCGAGAAGTGCGGCGCGGACGGCCTGGTCGAGACGGTCCGCGTCGAGACCGAACTGGCCGCCGCTCCTGAGGAGGTGGAGTCGACGGTGACAGCGCAGGGGTGAGCCCGGCGGGGGAGCGCGTCAGGAGGCGCGGCGGCCCGTCTTCTTCGCGGCGGCCTTCTTCGTTCCCTTGCCGGTGGATCCCGTGGAGGCGGTGCTCTTGGCGGTGTTCTTCGCCGTGGCCTTTCCGGCCCGGGAAGAGGCCGCCGAGGGCGCCGCCTTCTTGGCGGCCGCCCGCTTCCCCGTGTCCGGCTTCTTCGCCGGGGCCCGCGCCGCCTTCCGGGCGGGCCCGGCTCTCCCCGGTCCCTCCGCGGGCTTCTTCGCGGCCGTGTCGATGGACGCCTGCAGAGCCGCCATCAGGTCGATGACGTTGTCCGGCGCGGGAGCCGTGTCCTTCCTGGACGGCGCGGGCCTGTCGGAGAGGTGGGCCGAGATGAGCTCGCCGAGGGCGACCTCGTACTCGTCCTCCAGCCCGTCGAGGTCGAAGTCCTCGGACAGCGTGTCCATCAGACTCGTGGCCATCTTCAGCTCCTGCGGCCGTACGGTCACCGAGCCGGGCGGGGCCAGGCCCGCGCTGTCGCGGATCTCGTCGGGCCAGTACATCGTGTGGAGGGTCAGCAGCTCGCCGTGGACCCGCAGCAGCGCCAGCGACTCCCGGGTGCGCAGCGCGATCTTGGTCACGGCGACCCGGTCGGTCTGCTTGAGGGTCTCGCGCAGCAGGACGTACGGCTTGTTCGCCGCGGCGCTCTCCGGGGCCAGGTAGTAGGAGCTCGTCAGCTGGAGCGGGTCGATGCGGCCCGCGTCGACGAACGCCAGGACGTCGATGAGCTTCTTGCTGGGCAGCGGCAGTCCCGCCAGCTCCTCCTGGGTGACGACGGCGGTGTGGCCCTCGTCGTCCTCGAAGCCCTTGGCGATGTGCTCGTAGTCGACCTGCTCGCCGCAGGCGTCGCAGACCCGCTTCAGGTGGATCCGCCCGCCGTCCGCGTCGTGGACCTGGTGCAGCTTGACGCCGTGCTCCTGGACCGCGGCGTAGAGCCGTACCGGCACCGAGACCAGCCCGAAGCCGATCGCACCCTTCCACATGGTTCGCATAGTTTTTTCCCTCCGAGGGGAATTCCTACCTTATGCCCGCATCTTCGGAGAGGCAGGCGGTGGAGATCGAGGGGCACCGGCTCGCCCTCACCCACCTCGACCGCGTCCTCTTCCCCGCCACGGGGCACACCAAGGCCCAAGTGCTGCGCTACTACGCCGAGGTCGCCGCGGTGATGGTGCCCCACACCGCCGGCCGCCCGGCGTCCTTCGTCCGCGCGCCCGAGGGGCCGGAGGGCCAGTCCTGGATCGCCAAGAACCCGCCCGGCGGGGCGCCCGGCTGGGTGCGCCTCGTCCCGGTGGAACACCGCGAAGGGGTCACCGAGCAGGTCGTCGTCGACTCCACCGCCGCCCTGATCGCCATGGCCAACCTCGGGGCGTACGAGTTCCACGTGCCCCAGTGGACGGCCGCCGCCGGGCCCGGCGCGCACGACCGCCTCGTCCTCGACCTCGACCCCGGGCCGGGCGCCGACCTGGTCGTCTGCTGCCGCGTCGCCCAGCGGCTGCGCCAGCTCCTCGACGACGACGGCCTCACCGCCCACGCCGTCGTCTCCGGCTCCAAGGGCCTGCACCTCTACGCCCCGCTGCACCCCGCCCCGGGGCGTACGGTCTCCGCCTACGCCAAGGAACTGGCCGCCCGCATGATGGGCGAACACCCCGGTCTTGTCGTGGTCTCCATGGCCCGCGTGGAGCGCCGGGGCAAGGTGCTCATCGACTGGTCGCAGAACGCGAGCGCCAAGACCACGGCCGCGCCCTACACCGTCCGGCTGCGCGACCGGCCCGGCGTGGCAGCCCCGGTCACCTGGGACGAGGTCGCGGCCTGCCGCGATCCGGGCGCGCTCGCCTTCACCCCCGAGCAGGTCCTGGACCGCGTCGCCGACTACGGGGACCTGCTGGCCCCGCTCACCGGCGACGCCACACGCGCCGCGCTGCCCTGACGGTCACCCCAGCCGGGTCAGGTCCGGGCGCAGCCGGTGCCAGACGGGGTGCCGCAGGTGGCCCGCGGGGGTCCAGCCGGAGAACGTGATCTCGGCGACCAGCTTGGGCTCGACCCAGTGCGCGGCCGGTACGTCCACCGGGCTCGCGAAGGGCGGGCCGGGGCGCGCGAGCACCTCCAGATAGCGGGCGAGCTCCCGCCGCTCCCGCTCGGACAGGCCGGAGCCCACGGAGCCGACGCAGCGCAGCCCGGCCGGCTCCTGAAGACCGACCAGGACGGCGCCGGGCAGCCCGGTGAGCATGCCGCGGCCCTCCGTCCAGCCGCCGATGATCACGTCGACGGTGTTCACGTGCTTGGTCTTGCGCCATTCGGGTGAGCGGACGCCCGGGGTGTAGGGCGAGGCCAGCCGTTTGGCGACGACGCCCTCGTAGCCCGCCTTCAAGGTGGCCTGCCACGCCCTCCGCCCGTGCCCCTCCATGTGGGCGGGCACCGAACAGTGCGGCCCGCCCAGGCCCAGCGCGGCGAGGGTGTCCCGGCGGTCGCGGTAGGGGGTGGCCAGCAGGGGCCGGCCGTTGAGGAACATGACGTCGAACAGCATCAGATGGACGGGGTACTCCATGGCCAGCTGTGCCGCGCGGCGCGGGTTCAGCACGCCCATCCGGCGCTGCAACAGCCCGAAGTCCGGCTGCCCCTGGGCGTTGAGCACCACCACCTCGCCGTCGAGGACCGCGGCCCGGCGCCGGAACCGCTCGCCGAGCGCGCGCAGCTCGGGATAGGTGACGGTCGCGTCGTTGCCCGCGCGTGTGACCAGCCGCAGGCTCCCGTCGCCGGGCGCCTCGACCACGCACCGCACGCCGTCCCACTTGACCTCGAAGGCCCACTCGGCGTCGTCGCCCTTGGCCGGCAGCGGGGCGGACGTGGCGAGCATCGGCTGGATCGCGGGGATGGGGGCGCCCATGTCTTCGATGATCGTGGCGAACGGGTGCGGGCGCAGCTCGGATCCGGAGAGTGGATCACCGCGACCCGGTCCAGGACAGCAGTTCCTCCAGCGGCCACGTCGTCACCACCCGGTCCGCCGGTACACCGCATTCCGCCGCCCGCGCGCACCCGTACACCTGCCAGTCCAGCTGGCCCGGGGCGTGCGCGTCGGTGTCGACGGAGAACAGCACGCCCGCGTCGAGCGCCTGCCGGATGAGCCGGCGCGGTGGATCCAGCCGCTCCGGGCGGCTGTTGATCTCCACGGCCTTGTCGAAGCGGGCGCAGGCGGCGAAGACCATCGCCGCGTCGAAGTCCGACTCCGGGCGGTGGCCGAGGAGCCGTCCGGTGCAGTGGCCCAGGACGTCCACGAGCGGGTTGGCGACGGCCGCGACCATCCGGCGGGTCATGCTGCCGGCGTCCATGCGCAGCTTGGAGTGGACGGAGGCGACCACCACGTCCAGCTCCTCCAGCAGCCCTGGCTCCTGGTCGAGGGAGCCGTCGTCGAGGATGTCGCACTCGATCCCCGTGAGCAGCCGGAACCCGCCGTCTTCCGCGGCGAGCCGCTCGTTGACCTCGGCCACGACGCGGAGCTGGGCGCGCAGGCGCTCGGGGGACAGCCCGCGGGCGATGGTCAGGCGGGGGGAGTGGTCGGTCAGCACGGCCCACTCGTGCCCGAGCGAGCGCGCGGCGCGGGCCATGGCCTCGATCGGGCTGCCCCCGTCCGACCAGTCCGAGTGCAGGTGGCAGTCGCCCCGCAGCAGTGCCCGCAGGCTCTCGCCGCCCTCGGCCAGCGGCTCGGCGGCCTCCTCCTTTTCCTCCTCCAGACGCGCCAGATAGCCGGGGACGGCACCGCTCAGCGCCTCGGCCACCACGGCGGCCGTCTTCGGGCCGATGCCCTTCATCTCGGTCAGCGAGCCGCTCTCCGCCCGCCGCCGCACCTCGTCCGCGGGCAGCGACCCGATCACCTCGGAGGCCGTACGGAACGCCTTCACCCGGTACGTGGGCGCCTGCGCGCGCTCCAGCAGGAACGCGATCCGGTCCAGGGCCTCCACCGGGTCCATGACTGCCACCGCCTCGACTCGTCGGCCGCCTCCGGTCCCACGGTGCGGGATCGCGGGGCGCCGCGCACGCCCGTCCGTCCGCGGGTGAGTCCGTGAGTAACGCCGGGCCCGCCAGGGGAGGGTTCCGGCATGAGTGCCTCCCACAACAGCAGCGCCCCCCGCCCCGGCAGCCGCGCGGTGGTCCTCGGCGCGGGCATGGCCGGGATGCTGGCCGCGTCCGTCCTCGCCCGCCACGTCGACGAGGTGGTGATCGTCGACCGCGACCGGCTGCCCGACGGCGCCCATCCGCGGAAGGGGCTGCCGCAGGCCCGCCACGCCCACCTGCTGATGTCCGGCGGGGCGCGGGCCGTCGACGCGCTGCTGCCCGGCACGCTGGAGCGGTGGGTGCGGGCCGGCGCCCGGCGGATGGCGCTGACGGCGGGGCTGGTGGTGCTGGGCCCGCGGGGGTGGTTCCCGCGCCTGCCCGGTACGCAGTTCCTCCTGGCCTGCACCCGTGACCTGCTGGACCTGGTGGTCCGCGAGCAGGTGCTGGCCCTGCCAGGCGTCGTCCTGCGTGACGGTACGGAGGCGGTGGCGCTGCTGGGCGACAGCGGCCGGGTCACGGGCGTGCGGGTCCGTGAGACCGGGGAGCACGCCGCGCGGGAGCTCGGCGCCGACCTGGTCGTCGACGCCTCGGGCCGGGGCTCCCAGGCCGCGCGCCGGCTGACGGACCTCGGGCTGCCGGTCGTCCACGAGGAGACCGTCGACTCCGGTCTGGTCTATGCCACCCGGATCTTCCGGGCGCCGCCCGGCACCGAGAGCTTCCCCGTGGTCAGCGTCCAGCCCGACCCCGGCTCGCGGCGGCCCGGCCAGGGCGCGACGATGCTGCCCGTCGAGGGCGGCCGCTGGCTGGTCACCGTCTCCGGCACGCGCGGCGGCGAACCCTCGCGCGAAGCCGGGGACTTCGAGCCCTTCATCCGTGGCCTGCGCGACCCGCTCATCGCCGATCTGATCGACCGGACCGAGCCCCTCACCGACGTCCACATCACCCGCAGCACCGTCAACCGGCGCCGCTTCTTCGAGAACCTCCCCTCGTGGCCCGAGGGTTTCGTCGCGCTGGGCGACGCCGTCGCCACGTACAACCCGGTCTACGGGCACGGCATGTCCGTGGCCGCGCAGAGTGCCACCGTGCTGCGGGACGCCCTGCGGGAGGCGGACGTCGACTCCCCGGGCCTGGCCCGGGGGATCCAGCGGTCGGTGGCCCGGGTGACGGGCGGCGCCTGGGACCTGGCCACCGGGGAGGACATCAACTACCCCGGCGCGATCGGCAAGAGGCCGCCCGCGGCGGCCCGGCTGCTGCGCGGCTACACCCAGCGCATGATGTGGGCGGCGACCGGCGACCCCCTGGTGCTGCGGGCGCTGATGGACGTCATGACGCTCTCCGCGCCCGTGACGCACCTGGTCAGGCCGTCGGTGGCGCTCGGTGTGGCACGCGGGCCCGGCGGCCGGGCGCAGTCCGGGCCGTCGATCACCCCGGCGGAGCTGGAGCTGTGCGGTTTGGCGCCGCGCTGAGGTGACGGCGGTGTCCGGCGGGTCTTCGGCTGCGGGGCGTTCGCCGCCTACGGCGGGAGCTCCCCACGGGAGCGTCCTCCGCGAAGCAGTGGTGCGGAACGGCGCGGTCAGCGGCGGAGGGCCACCGGCGGCAGGAATTCGTGTTCGAGCGTCCGGTGCCACCAGGCGCCGGTCTCCCGCCGCTCCCGCCGGGTGGTGAAGCGGTAGAGGTAGACCCGGGCGCGCACATGCGTGGGCGGCGCGCCGGGGAAGGGGTTGTGCCGGATCAGGCGCAGCGTGTCCGGGTCGTTGACCAGCAGGCGTTCCATGAACGGGCCGAACCACGGCTCGGCGTACGCGGGGGAGATCCCGGCGAACCACATCATCCAGTCGAGCCGCAGGTGGTACGGCGCGAACTGGCGCGGCAGCCGCAGGGGATCGCCGGGCTTGCCCTTGAAGCCGTACTCCCGCCACGCCGTGTCCCGGGTGATCCGCTCCTCGTCGGTGCCCTCGACGACGACCTCGTGGCGGCGGCGGTTGACGCTGCCGAACGCGCCGTAGGTGTTGACCAGGTGCAGGGCGTTGAAGGACATGTTCATCCGCTGGTGGTGCGAGAGCATGTTGCGGGCCGGCCACCAGCTCAGCACCGCCACCATGGCCGTCGCGGTGAGGACCAGGACGTCGAACCACAGCGGCGGCCCGGCGAGTGGGGCGTGCCGGGGGAGGGCGAGGAGGTCCGCCAGGGCCGCGCCGTCGACCGCGGCGAAGGCCAGCACGATGGTCAGCCAGTTGAGCCAGGCGAAGTTGCCGGAGATCACCAGCCAGAGCTGGGTGCAGATGATCACGCCCGCCGCGACGCTCGCGACGGGCTGCGGGGTGAAGAGGGCGAGCGGGACGACGAGCTGGGCCACGTGGTTGGCGCCGGTCTCGACCCGGTGCAGCGGCCGCGGCAGGCGGTGGAAGTACCAGCTCAGCGGGCCGGGCATCGGCTGGGTCTCGTGGTGGTAGTAGAGGCACGTCAGATCCCGCCAGCAGCTGTCCCCGCGCATCTTGATCAGCCCCGCGCCGAACTCGACGCGGAACAGCAGCCAGCGCATCAGCCACAGCACGAGCACGGGCGGGTCCGTCCGCGCGTTGCCGAGGAAGACCGCCAGGAACCCGGCCTCCAGCAGCAGCGACTCCCACCCGAAGCCGTACCAGGTCTGGCCGACGTTGACGACCGACAGATACATCACCCACAGCGCCGCCCACATCAGCATCGACGCCCACAGCGGCACCGCGTCCGCGCCGCCCGCCACGACCGCCGCCGACAGCAGCGCGCCCACCGCCGTCCACCCGGCGAAGAAACGGTCCGAGTAGTGGAGGTGGAAGACCCCGGGCGCCCGTCGGAAGGGCACTCTCCGGGTGAAGTGCGGCACCGGCAGCATGCCCCGCTCGCCGATGAGCGCGCGGAACTGGAGGAGGGCCGCCAGGAAGGCGACCAGGTAGACCGCGGCGAGCGCCCGCTGGAGGATCAGCCTGCTCAGCCAGTACCCCGATGCCGTGAACCACTCCATGGCGTATCCGTACCACTGAAGCGCACAGTCACATCGAAGAAACAGGCAAAAGGTGTCAGAGTAGCCCTATGGTTGATCGGGGAGCGACGCCTGCCGCCGTCCCGGACGCTTCGACGCCGGACGAATGGCCCGCTCGCCCGGAAGTGAGCCTTGCCCTCAACCGCGTCGGCAGCTTCGACTGGGACCTCGACAGCAGCCGGCTGCACCTGGACACGGTGGCGCTCGGCCTCCTCAACGTCCCCCCGGAGGACTTCGACGGCCGGATCTCCGGCCTCGCCGGCCACCTGCCCAGGGCCGACGCCACCAGGCTCGACAGCCTCGTCGCGCGGGCCATGAAGGACGGCAGCGAGACGTACGGCACCTACTACCGCGTACGCGACGACGACGGCACCCTGCGCTGGACCTACACCCAGGGCCGGATCCTGCGCGACGGCGACGGCCGTCCCCGCCGCATCATCGGGATCGTCCGCGACGCCACCGAGGAGCTCCGGCACGCCGCCGACCCGCGCGAGCCGCAGGAGGAGCACCGCGACCAGACCAGCGTCGTCGAGACCACCACCGCCGCCCTCGCGCACGCGCGGACCGTGCAGGACGTCATCGACTTCTTCAAGGACTCCCGCGCCGTGCGGCACCTCGGCGCCGACCTCCTCGTCCTCGGCCTGCTGGAGTCCGGACGCATCCACATGGTCGCCGAAGGGCCCGAGGAGCACTACATCCCCGGCACCCGCTACACCCGGATCGACGACAACTTCCCCATGAGCGAGGTCATCCGCACCCTCTCGCCCCGCTTCATCGAATCCCCCGAGGAGTTCGCCGAGCACTACCCCTGGCTCTGGGAGAACATCGAGGACATCGGCATCTGCTCCGCCGCCTACCTCCCGCTGATCGCCCAGGCCCGCCCCATCGGCGCCCTCGGCCTCCTCTACCGCGAGGGGCGCGGCTTCACCCGCCAGGAGCGCAACCTCTTCATCGCCCTCGGCAGCAGCCTCGCCCAGAGCCTGGCCCGCGCCATGCTCTTCGACCAGGAGCACGACCTCGCCGAAGGACTGCAGCAGTCCATGCTGCCCCGGCGCATCCCCGACGTCCCCGGCGCGCAGATCGCCGTGCGCTACCGCTCCGCCCGGATGGGCCGGGACATCGGCGGCGACTGGTACGACGCCGTCCCGCTGCCCGGCGGCCGGGTCGGCGCCGTCATCGGCGACGTCCAGGGCCACGACACCCACGCCGCCGCCGTCATGGGCCAGCTGCGCATCGTCCTGCGCGCGTACGCCTCCGAGGGCCACGCCCCCGCCACGATCATGGCCCGCGCCTCCACCTTCCTCCACGAACTCGACACCGACCGCTTCGCCACCTGCGCCTACGCCGAGGCCGACCTCTCCACCGGCCTCGTCCAGATCGTCCGCGCCGGACACATCGACCCGCTGCTGCGGCACAACGACGGCACCTGCCGCAGACTCCCCGTCGCCGGCGGGCTGCCGCTCGGCCTCTCCGCCGAGTTCGGCCGCCTCGACTACCCCGTGACGACCGTCGAACTCGACCCCGGCGAGACCCTGTTGCTCTTCACCGACGGCCTCGTCGAACAGCCCGGCTCCGACCTCGACGAAGGCATGCGGCTGCTCTCCGACATCGTCCGCGAGGGCCCCTACGACCTCCACGAGCTCGCCGACCGCCTCTGCGACGTCGTCGAGGAGCGCGTCGGCGAGGACGACACGGCCGTACTCCTCCTGCGCCGCCACGGCGCCACCACCCGCAGCGGCAGCCGCCTCCAGCAGCACATCGCCCCCGCCGACCCCGAGGCGCTCCAGGCCGCCCGGCACATGATCCGCGCGGCCGTGCGGTCCTGGGGTGCCCGGGAGCGCTCCGACGAGATCGAGCTGGTCGCCGACGAGTTGGTCACCAACGCCCTGCTGCACACCGACGGCCCCGCCGTGGTCACCATCCGCATGCTCCCGGGACCCGAACGCCGGGTGCGGGTCGAGGTCGAGGACAAGTCCAGCGCCCTGCCGAGGCGGCGCGAGCCGGGGGAGTCGGGCGTCTCGGGGCGCGGCCTGCTGCTGGTCGACCGGCTCGCGGACGTCTGGGGCGTGGAGTCGCGCGGCACCGGCAAGTCGGTCTGGTGCGAATTCGTCCTGCCGGAAGGGAAGGAGGAGCCGGAGGAGGGGCGGGAGGGGGAGACCGGCTGAGGGCGCCGACCGAGGGCACCGGGGTCAACCCGCCGGATGCCCCACGGAAGCGAATCAGAGTGAACCAGAAGCGAAACTGAAGCGAAGAGGTCAAGGTCACAGCCGTATGGGCTGCTGCCGGACGCGGGTGCTCCCCTAGCCTTCCCCCATGACGGTCCTGCCAGACGAAGGCTTCTCCCTGGCCGCCGAGTTCCCGGACTCCACCCGCGAGCAATGGCAGCGCCTCGTGGAGGGCGTGCTGCGCAAAGCGGGCACATCGGATGCATCCGGCTCGGCCGCCGAAGGCGCGCTGACCACCCCGCTCCAGGACGGGCTTGCCACCCGCCCCCTCTACACCGCGGAGGACGCGCCCCCCGCGCCCGGTTACCCCGGTTTCCACCCGTTCGTCCGAGGCGGGCGCACGGAGGGAACGGCCCTGTCCGGCTGGGACGTCCGCCAGCGCCACGCCCACCCCGACCCCCGGCGCGCCAACGAGGCCGTGCTCGCCGACCTGGAGAACGGGGTCACCTCGATCTGGCTGACCGTCGGCGCCCACGGCCTGCCCGCCGGCGGCATCGCCACCGCCCTCGAAGGCGTCTACCTCGACCTGGCCCCCGTCGTCCTCGACGCCGGACCCGACGTGGAAGCGGCCGCTCGCGAACTGCTGCGCCTGCACGACGAGCACGGTGTCCAGCGCACGGCCACCGGCAACCTCGGTGCCGACCCGCTCGGCACCCTCGCCCGCACCGGCGCGGACGCCGACCCGTCCGAAGGGCTCGCGGCGGCCGCCGACCTCGCGGCCCGCTGCCTGCGCGACCGCCCCGGCCTGCGCGCCCTCACCGTCGACGCCCTGCCCCACCACGACGCCGGCGGCTCGGCCGCCCAGGAGCTGGGCGCCTCCCTCGCCACCGGCGTCGCCTACCTCCGCGCGCTCACCGACCGCGGACTCGGCGTCGACCAGGCCTGCGCCCAGCTGGAGTTCCGCTACGCGGCCACCGCCGACCAGTTCCTCACCATCGCCAAGCTCCGCGCCGCCCGCCGCCTGTGGGCCCGCGTCGCCGAGGTCAGCGGAGCCACCACCACGGGCGCCGCGCAGCGCCAGCACGCCGTCACCTCGTCGGTCATGATGACCCGCCGTGACCCGTGGGTGAACATGCTGCGCACCACCATCGCCTGCCTCGGCGCCGGAGTGGGCGGCGCGGACGCCGTCACCGTCCTGCCCTTCGACGCCGCCCTCGGCCTGCCCGACGCCTTCGCCCGCCGCATCGCCCGCAACACCTCCTCCGTCCTCCTGGAGGAGTCGCACCTGGCCAGGGTCATCGACCCCGCGGGCGGCTCCTGGTACGTGGAGCGGCTCACCGACGAGCTCGCCCACGCCGCCTGGGCCTGGTTCCAGGAGATCGAGCGGGCCGGCGGCCAGGCCGCCGCACTGCGCTCCGGGCTGATCGCCGAACGCCTCGCCGACACCTGGCGGCAGCGGAGCGAGGACCTCGCCACCCGCCGCGAACCCATCACCGGCGTCAGCGAGTTCCCGAACCTCGGCGAGCAGCCCGTGCCCCGGGACCCCGCGCCCGCCGCCCCCGGCGGCGGCCTGCCCACGGTCCGCCGCGACGAGGCGTACGAAGCGCTGCGGGCCCGCTCCGACGCCCACCTGGCCGCGACCGGCACCCGGCCCCGCGTCTTCCTCGCCGCCCTGGGACCCGCCGCCGCGCACACCGGCCGGGCCACGTTCGCCGCCAACCTCTTCCAGGCGGGCGGCATCGAGCCCGTCCACGACCCGGTGGCCGTCGACGCGGACACCGCCGCCGCGGCCTTCGCCCGCAGCGGCGCCCGCGTGGCCTGCCTCTGCTCCAGCGACAAGCTCTACGCCGACCAGGCCGGAGCCGTCGCCACCGCCCTCAAGGAGGCGGGCGCGGCACGGGTGTTCCTCGCCGGCCGCCCGGAGGCCGCACAGGGGGAAACCTACCGACAGGCCGGAGTCGACGAGTTCGTCTTCGCGGGCGGCGACGCCGTCACCGTCCTCACCTCCGTCCTCGACCGCATGGGAGTGGCCTGATGCCCATCCCCGACTTCACCGGCATCGACCTGGACCCGGCGGGCTGTTCTCCTGATGCCCCCGCCGACTCCGGACCGTGGCGGGCCGCACTCAAGGAGAGCACCGGCCACAGCCCCGAGGACCTCGTCTGGGAGACCCCCGAAGGCATCGGCGTCAAGCCGCTCTACACCGCCGACGACCTGCGCGGACTGGACTTCCTGGGCACGTACCCCGGCATCGCGCCGTACCTCCGCGGGCCGTATCCCACGATGTACGTCAACCAGCCGTGGACCATCCGCCAGTACGCGGGCTTCTCCACGGCCGAGGAGTCCAACGCCTTCTACCGCCGCAACCTGGCGGCCGGTCAGAAGGGCCTCTCCGTCGCCTTCGACCTGCCCACCCACCGCGGCTACGACAGCGACCACCCGCGGGTGACGGGCGACGTCGGCATGGCGGGCGTCGCCATCGACTCCATCTACGACATGCGGCAGCTCTTCGACGGCATCCCGCTGGACCGGATGAGCGTGTCGATGACGATGAACGGCGCGGTGCTGCCCGTCCTCGCCCTCTACATCGTCGCCGCCGAGGAACAGGGCGTACCGCCCGAGAAGCTGGCCGGGACCATCCAGAACGACATCCTCAAGGAGTTCATGGTCCGCAACACCTACATCTACCCGCCCGGGCCCTCCATGCGGATCATCTCCGACATCTTCTCCTACACCTCGCAGAAGATGCCGCGCTACAACTCCATCTCCATCTCCGGCTACCACATCCAGGAAGCCGGGGCGACGGCCGACCTCGAACTCGCCTACACCCTCGCCGACGGCGTGGAGTATCTGAAGGCGGGCATCGACGCCGGGCTCGACGTCGACGCCTTCGCGCCGCGCCTGTCCTTCTTCTGGGCGATCGGCATGAACTTCTTCATGGAGATCGCCAAGCTCCGCGCGGCCCGCCTGCTGTGGGCCAGGCTCGTCAAGCGCTTCGAGCCGCAGAACGCCAAGTCGCTCTCGCTGCGCACCCATTCGCAGACCTCCGGCTGGTCGCTGACCGCGCAGGACGTCTTCAACAACGTCGCGCGGACCTGCGTCGAGGCCATGGCGGCCACCCAGGGGCACACCCAGTCCCTGCACACCAACGCCCTCGACGAGGCGCTGGCCCTGCCCACCGACTTCTCCGCGCGCATCGCCCGCAACACCCAGCTCCTCCTCCAGCAGGAGTCCGGCACCTGCCGGGTCATCGACCCCTGGGGCGGCAGCGCGTACGTCGAGAAGCTCACCCACGACCTCGCGCGCCGCGCCTGGCAGCACATCGAGGAGGTCGAGGCCGCGGGCGGCATGGCCCAGGCCATCGACGCGGGCATCCCCAAGCTGCGCGTCGAGGAGGCCGCCGCCCGCACCCAGGCCCGCATCGACTCCGGCCGGCAGCCCGTGATCGGCGTCAACAAGTACCGCGTCGACAGCGACGAGCAGATCGACGTCCTCAAGGTCGACAACTCCTCCGTGCGCGCCCAGCAGATCGAGAAGCTGCGGCGGCTGCGCGCCGAACGCGACGAGACCGCTTGCCAGGACGCCCTGCGCGCCCTGACCGCGGCCGCCGGCTCCGGCCCCGGCGCGGGCCTGGAGGGCAATCTGCTGGCCCTCGCCGTGGACGCCGCCCGCGCCAAGGCGACCGTCGGTGAGATCTCCGACGCCCTGGAGAAGGTCTACGGGCGGCACGCCGGGCAGATCCGTACGATCTCCGGTGTGTACCGCGAGGAGGCAGGGCCGTCGTCCGGGGTCGAGCGCACCCGCGCGCTGGTCGAGGCGTTCGAGCGGGAGGACGGCCGCCGGCCGCGCATCCTGGTGGCCAAGATGGGCCAGGACGGCCACGACCGCGGCCAGAAGGTCATCGCCACCGCCTTCGCCGACCTCGGCTTCGACGTCGACGTCGGCCCGCTCTTCCAGACGCCCGAGGAGGTCGCCCGGCAGGCGGTGGAGGCCGACGTGCACATCGTCGGCGTCTCCTCGCTCGCCGCCGGCCACCTCACGCTCGTGCCCGCCCTCCGCGAGCAACTGGCCGAGCAGGGCCGGGAGGACATCATGATCGTCGTCGGTGGTGTCATCCCGCCGCAGGACGTCGAGCCGCTGCGGGAGATGGGCGCCGCCGCCGTCTTCCCGCCCGGCACCGTCATCCCCGACGCCGCCCACGACCTGCTGAAGACCCTCGCCGGGGTCCTCGGCCACGAGCTGTGAGCCCATGGCACGCAGCATCGATGTGGACGCGTACGTCAAGGGCGTGCTCGACGGCGAGCGGGCGACCGTCGCCCGCGCCATCACGCTCGTGGAGTCGACCCGCGCCGACCACCGGGAGGCCGCCCAGCGGATGCTGACCGAGCTGCTGCCCCACGCGGGCACGGCCCGGCGCATCGGCATCACGGGTGTGCCCGGTGTCGGCAAGTCGACCTTCATCGACGCCCTCGGCACCCTGCTGACCGGGCTCGGCCACAAGGTCGCCGTGCTCGCCGTCGACCCCTCCTCCAGCCGGACCGGCGGCAGCATCCTCGGCGACAAGACCCGCATGGAGCGGCTCGCCGTCGACCCCGCCGCCTTCGTCCGGCCCTCGCCCACCGCCGGGACCCTCGGCGGGGTGGCCCGCGCCACCCGCGAGACCATCGTGGTGATGGAGGCCGCGGGCTACGACGTGGTGCTCGTCGAGACCGTCGGCGTCGGCCAGTCGGAGACGGCCGTCTCCGACATGGTCGACACCTTCCTCATGCTCACCCTCGCGCGCACCGGCGACCAGCTCCAGGGCATCAAGAAGGGCGTGCTCGAACTCGCCGACGTCATCGCCGTCAACAAGGCGGACGGTCCGCACGAGCGCGACGCGAAGTCCGCCGCGCGTGAACTGGCCGGTGCGCTGCGGCTGTTGCGGGCGCCCGACGCGGCGTGGAACCCGCCGGTCCTCACGTGCAGCGCGCGTGAGGGCACGGGCCTCGACACGCTCTGGGAGCGGCTGGAGCAGCACCGGCGGGTGCTCGACGCGACGGGTGCGCTGGCCGCGCGCCGCCGTGACCAACAGGTGGACTGGGTCTGGGCGATGGTCCGCGAACAGCTCCTGACGGAGCTGCGTGAGCATGCCGACGTACGCGGGCTGGCCCCCTCGCTGGAGTCCGCCGTCCGCGACGGCACGCTCCCCGCGAGCCTCGCCGCTGAGCGCTTGCTTCGCGCGTTCCGGTCTTGAGGCGGGGTGAGTGGGTGGGTGCGGGTGGTGTCGTCCCCGCACCACCGCTGCGCGGCGGTGTCCTCAAACGCCGGACGGGCTGGATTTGGCTGATATGGGTGCGTAATTCAGCCCGTAGTGGTATCTGGGAGAGTTTGAGGACACCGCGCGGAGCGCGGTCCGGGGTCTGGGGCGAAGCCCCAGTTTCGCCTACACCAGGCCCAACTCCGCACCCCCCAGCGGAGCGAAGTGGCGAGTCACGTCGGCCTCCGACACCTCGGCCAGGGTCGAAGGTGACCACCGCGGGCGGCGGTCCTTGTCGACGACCTGGGCCCTGATGCCCTCCACCAGATCCGCGTCGGCCAGCGACGCGCAGGAGACGCGGTACTCCTGGTTCAACACCTCGCCCAGCGTGGACAGTCGGCGGGCCCGGCGCAGCGCGGCCAGGGTCACCTTCAGTGCCGTGGGCGACTTCGTCGCCATGGCCTCGGCCGCCTCCTTCGCCTCGGGGACGCCGGAATCCCGCAGCCGGGCGAGGATCTCCTCGACGGAGCCGGCGGCGTAGCAGTGGTCGATCCACTCCTGGTGCGGGGCGAGCGCGCCGGGCGGGGCGGGTGCCGCGTGGGCGCGCACCGCTTCGGCCGGGTCGGTGTCCGCCAGGGCCGCGGCGAAGTCCGCCAGCCGGGCCCGCGGTACGAAGTGGTCGGCGAAGCCGCTCCGTACGGCGTCACCCGCGTCGAGCCGGGCCGTGGTCAGGGCCAGGTGCGTGCCCAGCTCGCCGGGCGCCCGGGAGAGGAGATAGGTGCCGCCGACGTCGGGGGCGAAGCCGATGCCCGTCTCCGGCATGGCGATCGCCGACCGTTCGGTGACGATCCGTACGCCGCCGTGTGCCGAGACGCCGACGCCGCCGCCCATCACCAGGCCGTCCATGAGGGCGACATAGGGCTTGGGGAAGGCGGCGATGCGGGCGTTGAGCCGGTACTCGTCCCGCCAGAACGCCCGGGTCGCCCCCGCCCCGCCGCCGGCGCGGGCGTCGTCGTGGATGAGCCGGATGTCCCCGCCCGCGCACAGCCCCCGTTCACCGGCGCCGTCGATCACCACGGTGGCCACCGCGTCGTCGTGCTCCCAGGCCGTGAGCGCCGCGTCGACGCGGCGCACCATGTCGTGGGTGAGGGCGTTGATGGCGCGGGGGCGGTTGAGGGTGATGCGGCCCGCCCGGCCGTCGCGGCGCAGGAGTACGGCGTCGTCGTCAGTGCTCGTCATCGTCCCACTCTCGCAGGAGCGGGGCGGGCGGCGGACGCGAGATCGGTCACCCTCCGCGTGCTCAGCGGACCGGGCCGACCCAGTGGACGCTGTCGTTCTTCCCGCCGAAGTCCGGGCGGACCTCGATGTCGACCCGGCCGGTGTTCGCGGGCGGCACGTCGAAGGCGAAGGTGGCCGTGGCGGACTTCCCGGCCGCCAAGGGCCCGCTCAAGGGGGTGCCCACGCCACGCGCGGTGTCGAAGATCTGCTCGGCCCGGTCGGCGCCCTGCCCCGCCGTCACGCTGACCAGCAGCCCGGTCACCTGGAACGTCCGCCCGGTGCCGTTCGTGACCGTCACCATGAACGTGATGGGGGAGTTCTCCGGCCTGTGGCCGAGCGAGGTGACGCTCGGCTTGAACGCCGTCGGCCGGGTCACCTTGACCTTCAGCCCGTCGTCGTACGCGTAGGTGTCCTCGAACGCCACCACGCGGGTGCCCCCCACCGACGAGGCCGCTCCCGACGGGGACACCGTGTGCCCGGCCGGCCCGCCGCCGCTGCCCCCGCACGCGGTCAGGAGGGCCAGCGCGCCCGCGGTGATCCCCACGCGCCGGGCCCGCCCTGCCGCGCGGGGCTGAAGGTTTGTCACGCCTGTCCGGTCTCGAAGCGGCTGACCTTGCCGCCCCCGTCGACGGTGAAGTGCCACCGCGTGCGCATCGCGCCCCAGGTGTCATTGCTGTAGCGGGCGACGAGCGAGCGCCCGCCGTCCGACTCGGACTCCACGTCCATGTGCCCGTGCGAGGAGAAGATCTCCTTGTCCGCCCACTGGGTCAGATCCCGGTCCGAGCCGTCGTCCGACATCGTCGCCCCGGGGGCCAGCGCGGCCCGGAAGGCGGCGGTGTCGTTGGCGTTGATGGCGTTCACCAGGGCGCGTACGGCAGGATCGGACAGGTCGTCGGTGGGGATCACGGGTCTGCTCCTCGCGTGTACACCTGATGTGTGGGCGTGTCCAGGACAGCACCGCCGGGCCTCGACCGCCCGTTGTGTTCCCCCGTCCGCGTCCCCGTCCGCCGCCTCCGCCAACAAGGAATCGCCCCCATGCCTCAGACGTTCCACCGCCTCCCGCACCGAGCCCGCCGGGTGCCCGAGGACCGCAGGGCGGGGCGGAGGAGCCTGGGTCTCGCGGCCCTCGCCACGGTCACGGGTCTCCTGCTGGCCGGGTGCGGCTTCGGCGACAGCGCCAGGAAGACGGCGACCGAGGAAGCCGTCGTCACGGAACCCGTGACGGCCGTCGAGATCCTCGGCAACCGCGGAGGGGCCATCGAGATCACGCCCGGCACGGGCCCCGGCGTCACCATCCACCGCACCCTCCACTACGGAGGCCCCACCAAGCCCACGCCCACCCACGAGCTCTCGGCGGGCGTGCTGACCTTCCACAGCGGCTGCGGTCACAACTGCTTCGTCGACTACGCGCTGACCGTGCCCGCCGCCGCCCACGCCAGACTCGGCACCAGCAGCGGCCCGGTCACGGTGCGCGGCCTGGCCGGCGCGGACATCGGCACCGGCTCGGGCGAGGTGACCGCCGCCGCCCTCACCGGACCGCTCGCCGTCAGGACCCACTCCGGCCGGATCACCGGGACCGAACTGTCCGGCACCACGGCCACCGTGTCCGCCTCCTCGGGCCCGGTGCACCTGTCCTTCGCCCGGCGCCCCGCCTCGGTGACCGCCCGCACCACCTCCGGGGACGTCGAACTGACCGTGCCCTACGGCACCTACCACGTGGAGACCGGCACCAGCTCCGGCAGCAGCGAGGTGGGGGTACGCAAGGAGGAGTCCGCCGACGCGAGGCTCTCGGTCCGTACCAGCTCCGGCAACGTGAGGATCGACGCGAGCTGACGTCCGGGTCCGGCAGGCGCTACGTACGGGCCGGCCAGCCCTGCGCACGCGACGCCCGCAGCGCCTGCCCCTTCCTGCGCCACGCCACGATCACCGCCGCGAGCCCCGTGATCGCGATGAACGCCGTGGCGGCGAGGAACGCCGGCGACGTCGGCGAGGAGGCGTGGCTGCCCGCGATGACGTACGCGGCCGTGTTCGGCAGGCTGCCGAGCCCGGTCGCCAGCAGGAACGGCGCCCAGCCCATCCGGGAGACCGACGCGCAGTAGTTGGCGGCCGCGAACGGGACGCCGGGGAACAGCCGGATCGCCATCATCGACCGGAAGCCGTGCCGGCTCAGCTGCCGGTCCGCCGCCGTCAGCCAGCGGCCGCGCAGCAGCGGCCGCAGCGCGTCCTGCCCCAGCAGCCGCCCCAGCCCGAAGGAGAGGCCCGACCCCAGCACCGTGCCCACCACGGCGACCGCCGTGCCGACGGGCCCGCCGAAGAGCGCGCCCGCCGCGAGGTTGAGGATCGGGCGCGGCACGAACGACGCCGTGCACAGCCCGTACGCGCCGGCGAACAGCACCACGGCCGCGCCGCCGGACGTGTGCGGCGGCCAGCCGTCGGCGAGCAGCCGCTCCGGCCGGAACGCCAGCACGGCCGCCGCGGCACCGGCCAGCAGCGCGACGAGCAGCCCCAGCCGGAACCAAGGGGACAGCAGCGCACGGGAGCGGCGCCCTGCGGGACCGGGGGAGGACGCGGCGGATTCGAGCATCGCTGGAGCCTAACCGACCCGCCCGTAAAGCCGCTGTGATCGCGGTGAGACGGTGCGGAACGCGCACATTCGGTCGTCGCCTGTTCGCCCGCCGGACACCACGCCCACCGCGAACCGGACACCACGCCCACCGCGAACCGGACACCACGCCCACCGCGAACCGGGCATCTCGTCGAGCGGCCGCGCGGAGCGCCAACGCCCGTGCGGGGGAAAACCATTCGACGCCCCGCACCCCGTGCGCGAGCATCGACAGCGTGTGCCGGCCCGCCCACCCCCTGCCGACGCCCGCCGCCGCGGGCGCGCCGGTGGCTGCCGCCGACCCCCGCCGGGCCATGGGCCCGAGCCACCACGGCCACAGGCGACGCTGACTCTTCCCGGATCGCTCCACGGACCCCGAAGGGAAGGGTCGGCCCGGCCCCCGGGGTCCGCGCGAAGGCACCGCACCACAGCACCCGGGGAAGGGAACCATGCCCAAGCAGGCATACGTGCGCACCAAGCCGCACCTCAACATCGCGACCATGGGACACACCGGCCATGGCAAGACCACGCTCACCACCGCCATCACCCGACTCCTCGGCACCCGCCCCGCTCCCCGCCGCCCCGGCACCGCGCCCGTCCCCCACGTCGCCTACGAGACCGGCACCCGCCACTACGCCCACGCCGACCTGCCCGGCGGCGCCGACCGCGTCAAGCACATGATCGCCGCGACGGCCGGGCTCGACGGGGCGATCCTCGTCGTCTCCGCGCTCGACGGCATCGGACCGCGGACCGCCGAGCACCTCCTGCTCGCCCGCCAGTCCGGCGTACGGCACCTGGTCGTCGCCCTCAGCAAGGCGGACGCCGGCGGGCCGGAGCTCACCGAACTCGTCGAACTGGACACCCGCGCGCTCCTCACCGCGCACGGCTACGACGGGGCCCACACGCCCGTCGTCCGCGTCTCCGCGCTGCGCGCCCTGGACGGCGACCCCCGCTGGACGGGCACGATCGAGGCGCTGCTCGACGCAGTCGACACCTATGTGCCCACACCGCGGCGCCGCACGGACGAGCCTCTCCTGCTCCCCGTGGAGCGGGTGTTCACCCTCACCGGGCGGGGCACCGCCGTCGCCGGGGCGATCGAGCGCGGCACCGTCCGCCCCGGAGCGGCGGTCGACATCGTCGGGCGGCCGGGCGGACCCCGCCGCGCCGAGGTCACCGGCCTGGAGACCTTCGGCGAACCCATGGCGGGCGCGCGGGCCGGGGACAGCGTCGCACTGCTCCTGCGCGGGGTGGAGCGCCACGAGGTGCACCGCGGCGATGTCATCGCCACGCCAGGAAGCGTCCTGCCCAGGCGCCGCTTCCGCGCCCGCGTGCGACTGCTGTCGGCGGCGGAGGGCGGCCGCTCCCGGCCGCTCGCCACCGGCTGCCGGGCGCAGCTCCACTTCCGTACGGCCGACGTGCCCGGCACGGTCGACCTCGGACCGCACGGCTCCGCGCTCCCCGGCCGTCCGCTCACCCTCACGGTCACCCTGGACCGCCCCGCACCCCTCGAACGGGGCGTTCCGCTGACCCTGCGCGAAGCCGGCCGCACGATCGGGGTGGGAGAGGTGGTGTGACCGGGCCCGTTCCGTCCGGAACGGGCCCTCGGGCGCCGCACAATGGGGGAGTGGAAGAACCCATACCCGTGACCCAGGACGTCGACTGCGGCACCGCCAAGCTGCTGCCCGACATCGACCGCCGAAGAGCCTGGCTGCTCACCGTCGACGGCGCACCGCAGTCGTACGTGGACCTGGACGACCCGGCGCACCTCGAATTCGAGTACGCCCGGCGCGTCGCCCACGTGCTGGACTCCGCCGCGGAGCCCGGCCGCGCGCTGGACGTGCTGCACCTCGGCGGCGGAGCCCTCACCCTGCCCCGCTACGTCACGGCCACCCGGCCCGGCTCCCGGCAGCGCGTCGTCGAGGCCGACCGCGGCCTCCTCGCCCTGGTCGCCGAACACCTCCCGCTGCGCGCGGACTCCGGCATCGACGTACGGGCAGGCGACGCCCGTACGGAACTGGAGGCGGCGGCCGACGCCTCCGCCGACGTGATCGTCGCCGACGTCTTCGGCGGCTCGCGGGTGCCGGCCCACCTCACCTCGGTGGAGTTCGCGCGCTCGGCCGCCCGGGTGCTGCGCCGTGACGGCCGCTACGCCGCCAACCTCGCCGACGGCGCCCCCTTCGACTTCCTCCGGTCCCAGGTGGCGACCTTCGGCGCGGTCTTCGCGCACCTGTGCCTGATCGTGGAGCCCTCGGTGCTGCGGGGGAGGCGCTTCGGCAACGCCGTGCTCGTGGCCTCGCACGGTGAGCTCCCGGTGGCGGCCCTCGTGCGCCGGGCCGCCGCCGACGCCTTCCCCGCGCGGGTGGAGCACGGGGAGGCGCTGGCGCGGTTCGCGGCGGGGGCGGCCGTCGTGGCCGACGCGGACGCGGTGCGGTCGCCGGAGCCGCCGGGCGGCGCGTTCAGCGTGGGCTGAGCCCAGGCTTGACACGCCGCGCCGGGGGCGCGGCTCAGGAGCTCTTGAGCGGGCGCAGCGAGCTCATGATCTTCTTGACGGTGTCGTCGGGCAGCTCGCCGTCGACACCCTTGTCCGCGTAGAGCACCCACGTCGCCAGGTCGTCATTGGTGTCCTTGTAGGTCACCGTGAAGGACTTGCCGTCGGAGGAGCACTTGTCGGTCTTCTTCACGCCGGTCACCGTGGCGGAGGCCGCGTAACCGGTGATGCCGTGGTCGCTCTTGAAGGGCTTGGCGTCGGTGCTGTCGAGCTTGCCCGTCTGCTTCTGGTCGTAGCCCGCGATCAGCCAGTTCCCGGCCTCGATCTTGGCGGCGCTCTCCTCGCTCTTGGCGCCCTGCGCGCCCTTGGTGCCGACCGCGGCCGACTGGGAGTTCTTCCCGCACACCCCCTGCTTGTAGTAGGCGGGGGAGCTCATGGTGATCAACGGCTTGCCCTTGTCGTCCGAGAAGCCGACCGACATGCCGGGGCTGTCGACCGTCCACTCCGCGGGGACGTCGTAGGCGATGTGCCGCTTGCTGCTGACGACCACCTTCCAGCCGTCGATCACCGGCTTGACCTCCGCGTCACCGCCGCGCGGATTGTCCAGGGGCGCGTCCGAGGAGGGTGCGGGCGAGGACGGCGCGGCGGCGGAGGACGCCGCCGAGGGGCCGTCCTTCGCCTCGGTCTTCTTGTCGTCGCCCTTCATGACGACGACGCCCGTGACCACGGCGGCGGCGACCACGGCCACCGCGGCGGTGACCGCGATGATCGTGGTGCGCTTACTCCCGCCCCGCGGCGGCTTCGGCCCGCCGGGGCCGGCCGGTCCGGTCCACTGCGGCGCGGTCTGCGCGGTCTGCGCGGGCGGTCCCGGCGGCGGACCGGGCGGGCCCAGCGGAACGGGCTGCTGGTACGGATTCGGCTGCCCGGGGCCGGGCTGCTGCGCGTACCCCGGCTGCTGGTACGGGTTGGGCTGCGTCGGGTACCCCGGCTGCTGGTACGGATTCTGGTCCTGCGGGTTCTGCTCGCCCCCGGGCGGCTGCTGTCCTGGCCACATGGCCGATAACCATAGAGGCATACCGCGGCCCGGGTGACGGGAGCCCCTTCCCGCCATTCCTACCGACTGGTAACTTCTGCGGTATGTCTGAGACCCAGCCCTCGATCGGCGACATGCTCGTGGCCACGGTGCCCATGGCCCGTACGCTCAACCTCGTCTTCGAGGAGACCACCGCGGAGCGCGCCGTCGTCCGCCTGCCCGACCAGCCCGACTACCACAACCACGTCGGCGGCCCGCACGCCGGCGCGATGTTCACCCTCGCCGAGTCCGCGAGCGGCGCCATCGTCCTCGCCGCCTTCGGCGACCAGCTCTCCCGCGCCGTGCCGCTGGCGGTGCGCGCCGAGATCGGCTACAAGAAGCTCGCCAAGGGCCCCGTCACCGCCACCGCCGAGCTGGGCCGCACGGCGGCCGAGGTCGTCGCGCAGCTGGACGCGGGCGAGCGCCCGGAGTTCCCCGTCCACATCGCGATCACCCGCGAGGACGGCGCGGTGACGGGCGAGATGACCGTGGTCTGGACCCTGCGGCCCAACGACGCGTAGGGGTGGTCGCGGGAGCCGTCCTCCCGGATGCCGACGGGCCTGTGGTCGAACACATAGGTCATCGGTGGCAACCCGCGGGCCGCTGAGCGAGTCCTTTCCTCCAGTAGGCTTCCCGGCGTGCGCCCGTACGGCGTACGCCGGGTAAGGGTCGTCAACCGGGGAGGAACCGGCGTTGCACATCCAGGAGTGGCTCGAAACAGTACCGGCGGTCGCCGTCTACCTGATGGTGGGCGGGGTCATCGGGCTGGAGAGCCTGGGCATCCCGCTTCCCGGTGAGATCGTCCTCGTCAGCGCCACGCTGATGGCCGCCACGCAGGACCACATCAATCCGTACATCTTGGGTGTCTGCGCCGTCGCGGGCGCGATCGTCGGTGACTCCATCGGCTATCTGATCGGCCGCAAGGGCGGCCAGCCGCTGCTGGACTGGCTCGGCCGGAAGTTCCCCAAGCACTTCGGGCCGAAGCACGTGGCCACCGCCGAGCGCTCGTTCAAGAAGTGGGGCATGTGGGCGGTCTTCGTCGGCCGCTTCATCGCCCTGCTGCGGATCTTCGCCGGTCCGCTGGCGGGCGTGCTGAAGATGCCGTACTGGAAGTTCCTCATCGCCAACGTCCTCGGCGGCATCGCCTGGGCCGGTGGCACCGTCGCGGTGATCTACACCGTCGGCAAGGTCGCCGAGAAGTGGCTCAAGCAGTTCTCCTACCTCGGCCTGGTGGCCGCGGTGCTCTTCGGCCTGGGCTCGTTCGTCGTCATGCGGATCAAGGCCAAGAAGGCGGAGAAGGCCGAGGCCGCCGAGGAGTCGTCCGGGACCGAGGCCGTCGCCACGGTCGACTGACCCGCGACCGTCCGGGCACGAAAGGCCCCGGGCCCCCACCTCCACGGAGAGGCGGGGGCCCGGGGCTTTTCACGTGCCCGGCCGGGTCAGACAGCGTCGGGGCCGGGCGCTTGGCCCGGATGCGGCGGGTGGTTCGTGAAGTACGCGACCGACCTGTGGGACCGCTCGACGGTGGAGCGCTGGGCGGACGACTGCACCCGCCTCCTGGCGGAGGAGGTGCGGCGGGCACGCGGCAGGTAGGGGGAAGATCACAGCTCACCGGCTCTGCCGGGACGGATCCGGCTGAGTACGGTGAGCGGGTGCCGAAGAACCGGAACACGTTCTCATTCGACGCCCCCGAGGCTCTCCGGGCCTGGGGGCGTCGTGCCGCGTCCCGCGCGGTCCACCGCGGCTGGCGGTGGGTCCAGCGGGCCGGCGCGGTGACCGCGGAGCACCCCGGTCCGTACCGCTTCGCCCGGATCGGGCCCGCCACCCGGCTGGCCTTCCCCCTGGGCACGGTGTTCGGCGAGCAGTGGATCGAGCTGGGGGACCACTGCATCATCGGCGAACAGGTCACCTTGACGGCGGGCATGATGCCCGGCCTCGACCTCGGTCCCGAACCCGTGCTGAGCCTCGGCAACGGCGTGGTCCTCGGCCGGGGCAGCCATGTGGTCGCCTCCCAGCGGGTGACCTTCGGCGACGACGTGTTCTGCGGCCCGTACGTCTACGTCACCAGCGACAACCACTCCTACGACGACCCCGGTCAGCCCATAGGCAGGCAGTGGCCGCGCAGCGCGCCCGTCTCGATCGGCCCGGGCAGCTGGCTGGGGACGGGGGCGGTGATCCTGCCGGGCGCGAGGCTCGGGCGGAACGTCGTCGTCGCGGCCGGCGCCGTGGTCCGCGGCGAGGTGCCGGACCACTGCGTGGTCGCGGGCGCGCCCGCGAAGGTCGTACGGCGCTGGGAGCCGGAGACGGGCTGGGTCCCGCCGCTGCGCACGCCGACGCCGGTGCCGATCCCTGACGGGGTGACCCCGGAACAGTTGCTGGCCCTTGAAGACCCCGGGGCAGGCTCCCGAACCCCCTGAAGCGGCCGAGGCCCGGTGCGCATCAGTCCACGCTCCGCGGGCCGAGTCCGAGGGTGCGGCGTTCCTCGTCGGTGGCCAGGCGGACGGCCGTCGCCGGTGCCGTCCACCGCTCGGCGCTCCCGACCCCGGCGAGTGTGTACTTCTCGCCGTCGAACGCGTGGGACACGCCCAGCCGGCCGGTGGTCCTGTCCACCACAAGGGCGCCGGACCGGTAGCCGGTCCAGAGTGCCGCACCCGTCGTCTCCGTCATTGCGTTCGAGCCTCCGTGTGTTCCGCTCGTACGGAGCGGGCAACTCCATGTAGTAGAAAGAGAGTTGCCCAGGCCATGTGCGATCACCAGGTCGGCGGCGTTGACTTCTGCAATTGTCAAGACGGAGGGCTGCACTCGTGACGTATGCAGACGATCTGGACCCGACATCTTCCGTACTCGCGTTCTATGCAGACGACCTGCGGACGCGCCGTGAGGCGGCGAAGATCAAGCAGCGGGAGTTCGCGGGCATGGCACACATGGCTCCGTCGTTGCTCAACAAAATCGAAGCGACGAAGCGACTGCCGACCGAGGCTCTTTCGCGGCTCGCTGACGAGACGTTCGGGACGGGAACGCACTTTCAGCGTCTTTGGCGGCTCGTCATCAAGTACGCCTACCCCTCATGGTTCCGGCCCTTCGTCGAGCTGGAGGAGGCCGCCTCGGCCATCCGGTCCTTCCAGGTGCAGGTGGTGCCGGGCCTCCTCCAGACGGAGGCATACGCGCGAGCGGTCTTCTCCGCACGCCGCATCGACCCCGACGAGCTGGAGGAAAAGGTCGCGGGGCGGCTTGCCCGACAACACATCCTCACGCGCGATAGGCCCCCGGAGCTATGGGTCGTGCTGGACGAGAACGTGTTGCGCCGCCCCATGGGCGGGGTCGCCACGATGCGCGATCAACTCAGGGGCATCATCGAGGCGTCCGAGACGCCCAGCACCGTTGTCCAGGTTGTCCCGTACTCGGTAGGCGGACACGCGGGGGCCGGTGGGCCGTTCGCCGCTCTGACTCTTGATGAAGGGCCTGATGTGGTCTCGGTGGACGGTTTCCTGCAAGGGCAGATCCTGGCAGACCCGGCAGACGTAAAGGCTGCAAGGCGTGCCTATGATCTTCTGACGGCCGCCGCCCTGTCGCCCGCCCAGTCAATCGACATGATCGCCGATGCCCTGAAGGAATTCAGCTCATGACAAACATAGACAGCCCACCCGGCACGGCTTGGCATAAGTCCAGTTACAGCAACGACAACGGTGACTGCGTCGAATGGGCGCCCGCCTTCGCGGAATTCGACATCGTCCCGGTCCGTGACAGCAAGAACCCTCACGGCCACGCGCTCATGTTCACGCTGGGCGCGTGGTCGGCCTTCGTCGGCGCGGTGCGGCAAGAGGATCTGCGTCCCGCGTGATCCCTTGGACGTCGATCCCCCGCCGAGCGACGCGCAGTTGGCCCGGGTGCGGGCAGAGTGGGATGCCACAGACTGAGAAGCAGATACGCAACTGCCGCTGCCCAGGGGCGCATTCGAGGTCGTCACGGCTCAGCCCGCCGCCAGCAGCACCGTGCCCACCAGCGCCAGCCCCGCGCCCGTCGCCTGGACCGAGCGGAGCCGTTCGCTGAGGACGCCGCGCGCGGCAAGTGCCGTGACCACGGGATAGAGCGAGGCCAGCACGGCGGCCACGGTCACCGGCCCGCTGTTCGCGGCGAGGTTGTACGTACCGTTCGCCGCCACGTCGGCGAGGCCGACGAAGGCGAGCGCGGGCAGCGCGGCCCGTACCGCGGCCCGGCCGCCGTCCTCCGGCAGGGCCCGGCCGCCGCGCCGTACGGACACCCACAGCGCGGTCCCGCCGACCAGCACGTTGCACACCCGCTGCACGAACAGGGCGAGGAAGAGCCCGGTCAGGGTGGTCGACGCCTCCGCGATCAGGGCCATCACCGCACCGAACCCGAAGGCCGCGCAGAGCGTGTGCACCAGCGTCTGCCGCTGGATGGGCGCGCCGCCGCGCGCCGGTCCGCTGGCGAGGACGACCCCGGCGACGGCGACCAGGATCCCGGCGAACTGGAGCAGTCCGGGCCGCTCCCCGACGGCGATACCCACGCCGACCGGCACCGCGACCCCGCCGAGCGCGCCCAGCGGCGCGACGACGCCCATCGGGCCGCTGGCGAGGGCGCGGTAGAAGCAGAGCATCGCCGCCGGGCCGATCAGGCCGGCGGCCGCCGCGAACCACAGCCGGGGCCCGGCCTCGGTCCAGCCGCCGGTGGCGACGACGACCGTGCCGAGCACGCCGACGGCCAGCAGCTGGGAGACCAGCACCACGGTCAGGGCGGGGATGCGACGGGTGAGCAGCCCGCCGCCGAAGTCGGCGAGACCCCACAGGAGGCTGGTGGTCAGGGCGAAGACCGCTGTCATCGGAGAAACCTCGCAGTACAGTGTGCTGAACGGTGCGGTACAGCGCACCGTAGTTCAGTTTGTTCGACCATGCCACCCAAAATCTTGTACCGAAGAGTCCGAGGGAAGACTGAAGACCGTGACGGACCTCGATCAGCTCACGCAGTCGCTCGCCCGCAACCTCAAGCGCTGGCGCGGCGAACGCAACTTCACCCTCGATGCCCTGGCGGCCCGCTCCGGCGTCAGCCGCGGCATGATCATCCAGATCGAGCAGGCCCGCACCAACCCCAGCGTCGGGACCACCGTCAAGCTCGCCGACGCGCTCGGCGTCAGCATCACCACCCTCCTGGACCAGGAGCGGGGCGCGACCGTCCGGCTCGTGCCCGGGGCGGAGGCCGTGCGCATGTGGTCGACGGAGGCGGGCAGTCACACCACGCTGCTCGTCGGCGCGCAGGGCCGGGGGCCGCTGGAGCTGTGGGACTGGCGCATCGCCCCCGGTGACAGCAATGTCTCCGACCCGCACCCGCCTGGCACGGTCGAGCTGCTCACGGTGACGTCCGGCGCTCTCACGCTCGTGGTGGCCGGCGAGGAGCACACCGTGCCCGCCGGGACGTCGGCGACCTTCGACGGCGGCGTCCCGCACACCTACCGCAACGACGGCTCGGAAGACGTCACGATGACGATGGCCGTGGCCGTCGCCCCCGCCCACTGACGCTCCCACGGGGGCTTGGGTAAAACCTCTCCCACGGCCGCGCGTCCACCGCACCCGGCGAAGCGGACCCCGTCGTACCGCGAAGCCGCAGTTCAGGGTCGGCTCCGCCCGTGCCGGGCCCCTCCGTGCGGGCGGCCGCGCGCACGGGGAGCCGGTCGGGGTGAGGTTGACGGAGTCGCGTCGCAGGCGGACGATTTATATAGGTGCTCGATACAACAGACGTGCGGGGGTCGCCGAGCCGGTGCCGCGCAAGCGTCGTGCCCGCTCACGCTTCCCGGCGGCCCCGGCCGGACCAGGAGGTCATGGCATGTGTGGCATCACCGGCTGGATTTCCTTCGACCGTGACCTGCGCTCCGCGCAGCAGACCGTGGACGCGATGACCGAGACGATGTCCTGCCGCGGCCCCGACGACAGCGGCACCTGGGTCAAGGGACCCGCGGCACTCGGCCACCGCCGCCTCGCGATCATCGACCTGGCCGGCGGCCGGCAGCCGATGACCGCGCGGCGGGCCGACGGCAGCGAGGTCGTCCTCGTCTACTCCGGCGAGGCGTACAACTACACCGAACTGCGCGCGGAGTTGATCTCCCGCGGCCACCGCTTCCGCACCGACTCCGACACCGAGGTCGTCCTGCGCGGCTACCTCGAATGGGGCGAGGCCGTCGCCGAACACCTCAACGGAATGGCCGCGTTCGCGATCTGGGACGAGCAGCGCGAGCGCCTCGTCATGGTCCGCGACCGCATGGGCATCAAGCCGTTCTACTACTACCCCACCACCGACGGCGTGCTGTTCGGCTCCGAGCCCAAGGCGATCCTCGCCAACCCCGCGGCCGAGCGGAGTGTCGGCCTCGAAGGGCTCCGCGAGCTCTTCTCGTTCATCAAGACCCCCGGCCACGCCGTCTGGGAGGGCATGCACGAGATCGAGCCCGGCACCGTCGTCACCGTCGACCGCAACGGCCTGCGCGCCCACGTCTACTGGGCGCTGCGCACCCGCCCGCACACGGACGACAAGGACACCTCGATCGCGCACGTCCGCACGCTGCTCGACGACATCATCCGCCGTCAGCTCGTCGCCGACGTCCCGCGCTGCACCCTGCTCTCCGGCGGTCTCGACTCCTCCGCCATGACCGCGCTGGCGGCCCGTCAGCTCGGCGAGGCGGGCGAGACGGTGCGCAGCTTCGCCGTCGACTTCGTCGGCCGGACCGAGAACTTCGTGGCAGACGACCTGCGCGCCACCCCCGACACGCCGTTCGTGCACGACGTGGCCCGCCTCTCCGGCACCGACCACCAGGACATCGTCCTGGACTCGACCGCCCTCGCCGACCCCGAGGTGCGCTCCAAGGTGATCCGGGCGCGGGACATCCCGGTGGGCTTCGGGGACATGGACTCCTCCCTCTACCTCCTGTTCAAGGAGATCCGCAAGCACTCGACCGTCGCCCTGTCCGGCGAGTCGGCCGACGAGGTCTTCGGCGGCTACAAGCAGTTCTTCGACGAGGAGGCCCGCCGGGCCGACACCTTCCCCTGGCTCGTCCGCCACGCGCGGGACTTCGGTGACGACGACGGCATCCTGACCGCGGGGCTGACCGACGCCCTCGACCTGGACTCCTACGTCCAGGACGGCTACAACGCCGCGGTCAAGGACGTCGAACGCCTCGAAGGCGAGAGCGACTTCGAGTTCCGCATGCGCAAGATCTGCTATCTGCACCTCACCCGCTTCGTGCGGATCCTCCTCGACCGCAAGGACCGCGCGAGCATGGCTGTCGGGCTGGAGGTGCGCGTGCCCTTCTGCGACCACCGGCTCGTGGAGTACGTCTACAACACGCCGTGGTCGCTGAAGTCCTTCGACGGACGCGAGAAGAGCCTGCTGCGGGAGGCCACCGCCGACGTCCTGCCGCAGTCCGTCTACGACCGCGTCAAGAGCCCGTACCCCTCCACCCAGGACCCCCAGTACGCCGTCGCCCTCCAGCGCCAGGCGAAGGACCTGCTCGCCCGGCCCTCGCACGCCGTCTTCGGCATCATCGACCGCGACTGGCTGCGCCGGGCCGCGCACGACGACGCGCCCCAGATCACCCAGGCGTCGCGGCACGGCCTGGAGCGCACGCTGGACCTGGCTCTGTGGTTGGACATGTACTCGCCCACTATCATGATCCCCTGATCGGAACCGTACGGGGCGGTGGGCAGAGCGATGACGATCGGTGACGACGAGGCGCTGCACCTGGTGATCTCCCTGCACCGGCTCACCCGGAGCCTGCGCAGGGCCTCCACCGCGGGCAGCGTCCAGCCCACCCACATCGCCATCCTGGTGCTGCTGGCCAAGGGCCCGGCCCGCATCGGCGAGATCGCCGCCTGGGTGCCCTGCTCCCAGCCCACCGCCACCTCGGCCGTCCTGGCCATGGAGGCGTCCGGCCTGATCCGTCGCGCGGCCGACCCGACCGACGGCCGCGCCTGCCGGGTCACGCTCACCGAACGCGGCGCCGCCGCCCTGGCCGGCCTCGCGCGCGGCGAGGCCGAGGTGCTCTCCAGGCGCCTCGCCTCGCTGCGCCCCGACGAGATCCGGCAACTCGTCGACGTGGGGCCGCTGTTGCGGAGGCTCGCGGAAGCCACCGACTGAGGGCCCCGCCCGCGGTCAGCCCAGGCGCGGGATCTCGATCGCCGGAGGGCGGTGGCATGACTCCCTGGTCTTTCCTGGCCCCCGTGGCGGCCCTTCGCTGGGTTGCTGTGGGGGCCATGTTGTTTCTCGGTGGTCTTGCTGACAGATCGCGGAGGCGCGGGGCATGCTGTGCCGACCGCTTCCGAGCAGAAGGGAACCGCCATGGCGCGACGCCTGAAGATGCTTGGCACCACTTCGGAGGACAACGACTGTCCGACGCTGTACGAGGACCTGGACACGGGCGAGATTCTCGTGCAAGGCGAGAGGGTCGACGATCCGGAAGACGTGGCGCAGCTCCGCGCCGTGAAGCCCGCTGAAGGCTTCGTGGTGGTCCCGCGTGAGCTGCTGATTCGCTTCGCCCCGAAGGAGTAGGCGAGTGCCGGAGCTGGTCAGTACCTCGGTACTGAACGAGCTGTTCGACAGTTTCGAGCACACCGCATGGCGGCTGGAGACGCAGCGCTCGTACGAGGCCGACATCGAGTCGGACCGGTTCAAGCGCTGGGCTCGCGGTGAGGGGTACAGCCCAGCAGGGCGCGAAGCGTTCCTGAACAGCCGTCGCGATCTGGCCAAGCAGGGCAAGCGCGTGGAGCGCGTGCGGCTCGTGGACGATCCGCCGACCGACAACCAGCGGTACCTACTCGACGGGGCTCCGGTCACCATCGAGGCCGGGGAGGACATCCGGCACCTGTGGCGCGCTGATGCTGAGTGCCTGGCGCTTCCCATGGCGGACTTCTGGCTGTTCGACTCCCGCACCCTGGCCCGCTTCCATCATGAGGACGGCCGGACGCTCGGGCTGGAGCTGGTGACCGAGCCGGCTGATGTGCTGGCGGCCTGCCAAGTCCGCGATGTGGCCTGGCACTTCGCTGTCCCGTACGAGGAGTTCACCGCGCGGGTACCTTCCGCTATGTGAGCACCGATTTCCAACGAGCCCGGGAAGCCCTCGGCGCGCGGCTGCGTGAGCTGCGCACCGAGGGCGGGCTTACTGGCAGACAGCTGGCCGAGCAGTGCGGCTGGGTCCACTCCAAGGTCTCCAAGCTGGAGAACGGCCGCCAGACAGCCGCCCCAGAAGACCTGGAGGCGTGGGCACGGGCCTGTGGGACTCCCGGGGAGTCTGAGGACCTACAGCGCCGCATGCGGGGGCTGGAGACGCATGTGCAGTCTCGCCGCCGTCAGCTTGCCGCCGGGCATGCCCCGATAAACGAACAGTCAGTCGTCGAGTACCGGCAGACTCGCACGGTCCGGGCCTACGAGGCGACCGTGATCCCCGGCCTGTTCCAGACCCCTGACTACGCGCGCGCCCTGCTGACGCACAATGCCTCCCTTCATCAGACCCCCCGGGACACCGAGGCGGCCGTGCGTGCCCGCATGAAGCGGCAAGAGGTGCTGTACGAGCCCGGTAAACAGCACCGGATCATCTTGTGGGAGGCAGCCCTTCACGCTCTGCCCTGCCCCCCGGTGACGCTCGCTGCACAGCTTGACCGGCTCGCTGGATTGGTCGGGCTGGACACGGTGTCGTTCGGCATCGTCCCTCTCGGGGTGCCGCTGACGCTGACCCCGAGGCACGGGTTTTGGATCTTTGATGAGCGGCTGGTGCGCGTCGAAATGATCAGCACGGAGCTTCGGCTGGACGAACCGTCCGACGTTGCACTGTACGGGCGCGTCTGGGATCGGCTGAATGACGCGGCGGTGTACGGCGCGGAGGCCCATCGGGTCTTGGCTCATGCGCGCCGTGTTCTCGGGTGACCTGCGAACCATTGAGGAGATCGCGAACCAGCGCGAGAAACAACGAGAAACTTCGAGGGGTCCGGAAGCGACACCGCCCTAGCGTGCTGGGGCATGACAACGACCATGTCGGGACCGGTGACGCTGTCCATGCCGACACTGGAGCCCACGCCCGTGGATGGATGCGAAGTGTGTGCAGCGCTGGCCAAGGAGCGGGAAGCGGCCCGCAGACGGGGCAACCACTCCAAGGTCACGGACATCAATGTCGAGATCGCACGACACCCTCACGCGCGGAGGAGGTCCGCCCGATGACCCGCTACTTCCGGTTCGGTGAGTTCGAGATTGTCCAGAACCCCGACGAGCCGCCGGCGTTCGGTGCCGTCTGCGTGGCGCACCCCAAGGAGTGCCACGAGCACTCGGGGAACGTCTCGGACGTCAAGACCGTGCACAAGTGGATCGCGGGGCACGCGCGGGACACGGGGCACCTGGACTTCGACCGGAACATGGGCGACAGGTGCCACGTCATCCCGCCCGAGGGTGCGATCGTCGCCGGTTCGATCGTGTCGCCGGAGCACGCTCGCGCCGCCACCCCGGCGTAACCGACTCCCGCCGGGGCGCTGCGTAGAGGCTCAGGGCCCAAGGCGGGGTTCCACGCACCACCCCAACCCGATACAACCAAAGGGAGGCCCGTTGTGGGTACGGATGGAGTGAACGGCTACGACGTGGCGGGCAACGAGATCATCAGTGCCCCCGAGCCGGAGCCCGACGAGGACGGCGACGGAGATGACAAGTAGCACCCCCGGGTCAGGTGACGGAAGTGCCCGCGCGACAGCCCGCCGGTTCCTGAAGCGCGAGTTCCCCGAAGCGTCTGAGCTGTCGTGGCTGTGTTCCACGCACAAGGACCCGGAAGCGATGCAGCTGGTCTTGCGAGCCCGGTATGTGTGTAGGCACTGTCAGCGTGAGCGCATCCGCGTCTGACACCCGCCCCGGTCGGCACTCTTCCGAGCGTTGGCCGGGGCCGACGCGTCTACATGCTGGGGAGTGCCCCGCTCCCGCGCCCTGGCGTGCTGGCCCCGGAGGCTGACCGGTACTCCAGGGACTTGAGTTCGATCGCCGGGCAGCGGTCCATCACCATCGAAAGACCGGCCGCGCGCGTCCGCTCGTACGCCTCCTCGTCCACGACGCCCAGCTGGAACCACACCGCCTTCGCGCCGATCGCCACCGCCTCGTCCGCGACCGCCCCCGCGAGGTCGCTGTTGACGAAGACGTCCACCACGTCGACGGGGAAGGGGATCTCCGCGAGCGTCGCGTACCCCTTCTCCCCGTGCACCGTCTCCGCCTTGGGGTGGACGGGCACGACGCGCTTGCCGTACCGCTGCAACACCTGGGCGACGCCGTACGCCGCCCGGCCCTCGTTGGACGACAGGCCGACGACGGCCCACGTGTCGCCGGTCTCCTCGATGATCCTGCGGATGATCCCCGCCTCTGCATACATGCAGAGCTCAACGAGCACCCCCTCCGGACCATTCCCGGACTGCGCATAAGGTGGCGGGATGCAGGACCAGTACCGGACGGTGGCGCGCGCAGGCGTCCACGAGATCGAGATCAACAAGTCGCGCTTCCTCTGCGCGCTCGCGCCCGCCGCGACCGAGGAGGAGGCCCAGGCCTTCATCGCGCGTGTCCGCAAGGAGCACCCGACCGCCCGCCACCACTGTTTCGCGTACGTCCTCGGCGCCGACGGCTCCGTCCAGAAGGCGAGCGACGACGGGGAGCCGGGCGGCACGGCCGGCGTCCCCATGCTCCAGATGCTCGTGCGCCGCGAAGTGCGGTACGTGGTCGCCGTCGTCACCCGCTACTTCGGCGGTGTGAAGCTCGGCGCGGGCGGGCTCATCAGGGCCTACGGCGGTGCCGTCGGCGAGGCGCTCGACGTCCTCGGCACGGTGACCCGCCGGCGGTTCCGGCTGGCCACCGTCACCGTCGACCACCAGCGGGCCGGGAGGCTGGAGAACGACCTGCGGGCCACCGGGCGGGCCGTGCGCGAGGTGACCTACGGCGCCGACGTCCGCATCGAGGTCGGCCTGCCCGAGGCCGAGGTCGAGGGCTTCCGCGCCTGGCTGGCCGACACCACCGCGGGCACGGCGGGCCTGGAGCTCGGCGGCGAGGCGTACGGCGACGCCTGAACCGGCGGGCCCGCCCGGCCCGCCGGATCGGACCCCGCCGGATCAGGCCTCACAGGATCGGACTCCGCAGGATCAGACGTAGTCCTCCAGCCGCGCCAGCGCGTAGCCCTGCTCCGTCGCCTGGCGCAGCACCGTGCGCAGCATGTCCGGCATGGTGGCGTTCCACGCCTGCGGGCCGTTGAAGTGCGTGAGGATGATGTCGCCGGGGTGGAACCGCGGGTCGTCCTCGCGGTAGTCGATCCGGTCCGGGAACGCCTCCTCATTCCACAGCGGCGCGGCACGCGCCCCGCACTCCTCGGCGACGGCGAGGGTGCCCGCGTCGAAGTCACCGAAGGGCGGCCGGAACAGCCACGGGCGGACACCGATCTCGTTCTGCAAGATGTCCTGCTGGCCGCAGACCTCCGCGCGCTGCTCGTCCTCGGAGATCGTGATCATCTGCGGGTGGTGCAGGGTGTGGTTCTGGATGGACGCGCCCTGCGCGTGCAGGTCGCGGAAGTAGCCGTAGTCGTCGCTCGCCGACTCGTCGGTGAGGAACGCGGTGACCGGGATGTCGAGGTCCCGCAGCATCTGCAGGAACGAGTGGTCCTTCGCCGCGCCGTCGTCGATCGTCAGGAAGACGACCTTCTCCTCGGTCGGCACGCTCGCGAAGACGGGGATCAGCCCGGAGCCCTGGTCCGCCCAGTCGGGCGTGGTCAGCTGCGGTTTGACCTTGGGCGGGGGCGGCGCCACGAGCGGCGGCTGGTCCAGCCCCCACTTCTTGGCGGCCGACATCCGCTCTTCGCGCGTCAGCTGCTGCACCTGGGCCGCGCCGGCCTGCGCGTGTCCGTCGTCCTGGTGGGTCTCCAGGGGCGGCGTCCCCCAGGTGGCGCAGGCGCTGCCGCCGGCGAGGAGCAGAAAGGCGGCCAGCAGCCGGGTGACGGGGCGGCGGGCCGCCGCCGGAGGAGTGCGTACGGAGCGTATGAGTCGCATAGTCCGGATCCTGGCAGCGGGATCCGGCGGGCGCGCGCCCGGTTACGCCCATCGGGTCCGCGCGCGGCGCACGGGGGTGACGGTCCGTCGCCCGGGCCGTGCCGCCGGCGATTCGGTACCGGGGTGGCGGCCGTCCCCCTCGCCGCCTGTCTCCGCCTGACCGGACAGGGCGTCGAATGCCGCGTGACGCCGAGGCGGGCACGCGGCCGCCGAAGGCCGTGGGCGACTTCGGTGGCTGATCGCCCCAAGGGTGCCGCCCGGACGTGTCGGCTGATCCGGAGACGTGCGCTGCCGTAACGGGGACGGCGGCGCACGCACGGCGTCACGACGGGACCGGCGGCCCGGTGTGGCAGGCCTCGATCAGGGAGCGTAGTTCGGCGCGGGGTGGGTCGGGGCGGACCGCGAGGAAGGCCGGCATCGCAGGGGCTGGGTTGCTCAGGGGGCGGAAGACCACGCCTGGGACGGCCAGTTGGCGGGCGTAGGGTGCGTAGAGGACGGTCCAGGACGGTTTGCCGTAGCCGATCGTGGCCAGTGTGTCCTGGTCGGTGGTGTACTCCGGGCCGAGGACCGGTTCGAAGCCGGCCTCCCGGCACGAGCCCGTGACCAGGTCGTACAGCGTGGGGTTCCTGGCCCGGGCGGCCAGCCGCAGCGGGAGCCCGGCCAGGAGTGCCATGTCGATCGTGCCGCGTACGGCCAGGTCGTGGCGGGCGGGCAGCGCGACCATGAGGTCGTCCTCCCACAGGGGGAGCAACTCCAGCTCCGGTACGTCTCTTTCGCCCCGCAGCAGCGTCGCGTCCAGCTCGCCGGAACGCACCCGCTTGAGTCGGTCGTCGGTGGCGGCCGTGACCAGTTCGAGCTGGGCGTGCGGGGCGAGCCGGGTGAACTCGGCGAGGATCCCCTCCAGGCGCGTGCCGAGCCCGGCACTGGTGCCCAGCCGCAGCGTGGTGGCCCGTTCGGACCGCAGCTCGTCGATCGCCTCGCGCGCCCGGTCCTCCGCGGCCAGCACCTCCCGGGCGTGCGGCAGCAGCCGCCGGCCCGCCTCGGTCAGCCGGACGGCGCGGGTGGTGCGGTCGAACAGCCCCACCCCGAGTTCCCGCTCCAGCCTGCGCACCTGCTGGCTGACCGCTGACTGCACGATGTGCAGCCGCTCCGCCGCCCGCCCGAAGTGCAACTCCTCGGCCACCGTCAGGAAGTACCGCAACTGCCGGATTTCCATGCCCACCCCATTGATCTGAATCCGCGATGAGTGTAGGCGCACTTCGGACCTTGGTCGACGGCGGTGCCCGCGATGAGAGTGGTGCGCACCCAGCCGTACACCGAGGAACGAGGAACACCGATGCCCAGCACCACCCTGCGGATCAGCGGCGGCACGGCCACCGTCGAGTACGACATCACCGGCACCGGCCCGGGGCTCGTGCTCGTGCACGGCACCGCGGCGACCCGCGAGCAGTGGGGGCCGCTGACCGAGGCCGTCGCCGGCCGGTTCACGGTGGTGGCCCCCGACCTCTCGGGGTCGGGCGGCACCACCGACCACGGCGGGCCGGTCACCCTCGCCGATCTCGCCGACGAGGTGCTCGCGGCCGCCGACCACGCCGGACTGGACTCCTTCCACCTGGCCGGCCACTCGCTCGGCGCGGCCGTCGCGACCCACATCGCGGGCACCCGCCCCGAGCGCGTCCGCTCCCTCGCGCTGCACGCGGGCTGGGTGCGCACGGACACGCGGATGGCGGCCGAGTTCCGCTATTGGCTGGAGCTGCTGCGTGTGGATGCGGCATACGGGACGGCCCTGTTCGCGCGGGCGGTGCCGCTGATGGCCTTCGGCCCGCGCTACTGGGAGGGCGTCGACGCCCCGGCCCACGAGGAACTCGTCCGCGCCCTCGCCGGGGCGATCCACGGCGAGGGCGCGGCCCGGCAGACCGAGACCGACCTCGCCGTCGACCTGCGCCCCCTGCTCGGCCGGATCGCCGCCCCGACGCTCGTGCTGGCCAGCGCCCACGACCGGCTGATCGGTGCCGAGCAGCAGCAGGCGCTGCGCGCGGGCATCGCGGGGGCACGCTACGCCGAGATCGACGCCGGGCACGGCGCGCCCGGCGAGGACCCGGCCGGTTTCGCGGCGAAGCTGGCCGCCTATCTGGACGAGCGGCTCACAGCGGACCGGGAGCCGACATCCGCCGCCTGAGGGCTCAGACCTCCAGCTCCGCTTCTATGCGCTTGAGCTGGTGCCGGGCCATGGCGAGGTTCGCCCGCTGGGAATCGAGGACGAGGTAGAGGAAGAGGCCGTTGCCGCCGCGCCCGGTGAGCAGCCTGATCAGGTGGTACTGGGAACCGAGCGAGATGAGGATGTCCTCGATCCGGTCCTGGATATTGAGCATTTCCATGGCGCGCAGCTTGGCCCGTACGACATCCGTGTTCGCCGCCGCCGCGACATTGAGGTCGAGCGACTGGGACCCGCCCAGGGTGCCGAGCGCCATGCCGCTGCCGTAATCGACGAGGGCCACGCCGAGGGCCCCCTCGACCGAGCTCATCGCGTCCTTCAGTGCCATTTCGGTGTTCGCCATGACAGTTCCGCTTTCGATGTCGGTGATGGATGTCAGTGGTGGATGTCGGTGATGGGTTTCGGTGCGGGGTTTCGATGTGGGGCTTTCGCGCTCAGGCCTGTCGTCGGTGCGACGCGTCCACGAGAGCGGCTATCCGGGGGCAGGCCCGGCGGGCCTCCAGGTTCAGCCGGCCCACATTGGCGTCGCCGGCGGCCAGCAGCGTCAGCACGCTCGACGCCCCCGCGGCGTAGGTGGCCACATAGCCGAATTCGCCGCTGACCAGCAGCTCGCGGAAGCCTCCGTGGCCCACGGCGTCCGTCAGCCGGGCGCCCACCCCCAGGGCCGCCGCGGTCAGCGCGGCCATGCCGTCGGGCTCGGCGCCGGCGAGGAGATGCGCGATCACCAGCCCGTCCGTGCTCGCGACCATCGAACCGGTCAGATGGGGTACCCGGACCCGTAACTCCTGGAGCTCGGCGAGCACTTCGGGTGGTGCTGCGGTCATCGACTGCCTCCTTCCGGCGAACTGCCTCAAAGCGCGCCTCATCATGGGATCGGTCGAAACTGGCGGCTGCACGGCACGGTCACATTCCTCTCCAGCCCGTGGGCGATTACCAGTGGCGTGTCCGTTGCGACGGAAGGTAACCGATCGTGCGACTGTGGCTGGGGGTTTTGGCATTTGTCACCGGAAAATCCGGCCTGGGGCCGATCGGGGCCCGGCGGAGGCGTTCCCCGACGTGCGGGCACGGGTGCGGCAGAATTCCGAGCCGTCGGGTGTCCGCCAAGGTGACCGAAAACGACGGGTCGGAACCGCGGCCGGAATTCCTCCACCGGCTCCGCCCTGCCGCGCCGCCGTCCTGCCACGCCGCGCCACGGTCCCGCCGCGTCACCGTCCCGCCGCGTCACCGTCCCGGCTCCGCGCGGAGACCCGCCGCCGGGTCCGGCGGATCACGATCGCCCCACGGCCCCCCGGACTCCCACCCGGATGGGAGACTGAGGGGCGGACGGGCAGGGTGCCGTCCGGTGAAGACGTGGTCGGTGGTCGCACCCGCCGTGCCGAGGCGGACCGTGGAGGGACAGGAACATGCAGGTCGGAGCCCTCCTGTGAGACTGCTGCACACCTCCGACTGGCACCTCGGGCGGTCCTTCCACCGCATCGGCCTGCTCCAGGCCCAGCGGGCGTTCATCGATCACCTCGTGGGGACGGCGCGCGAGCACGAGGTGGATGCGGTGCTCGTCTCCGGTGACGTGTACGACCGGGCCGTCCCACCGCTCGCCGCCGTCGAGCTCTTCGACGAGGCGCTGCACAAGCTCGCCGACGCCGGGGTGCCCACCGTGATGATCTCCGGCAACCACGACTCCGCCCGCCGCCTCGGCGTCGGCGCCGGGCTCATCGGGCGGGCCGGGATACACCTGCGTACCGACCCGGCCGGCTGCGGCACCCCCGTCGTGCTCGCCGACGTACACGGCGACGTCGCCTTCTACGGCCTGCCCTACCTGGAGCCCGCCCTCGTGCGCGAGGAGCTCGGCGCGCCCCGCGGCGGTCATCAGGCGGTGCTGCGGGCCGCCATGGACCGGGTGCGCGCCGACCTCGCCACGCGGCCCGCCGGAACCCGGTCCGTCGTCCTCGCGCACGCCTTCGTCGCGGGCGGCGCGGCCAGTGACAGCGAGCGCGACATCACCGTGGGCGGGGTCGCCTCCGTCTCCCCGGAGACCTTCGACGGCGTCGACTACGCCGCGCTCGGCCACCTCCACGGCTGCCAGACGATCACCGAGCGCGTCCGCTACTCCGGCTCCCCGCTGGCGTACTCCTTCTCCGAGGCCGACCACCGCAAGACCATGTGGCTCGTCGACCTCGGCGCCGGCGGCGCCCTGACCGCCGAGCGGCTGGACTGCCCCGTGCCGCGCCCGCTCGCCCGCATCCGCGGCCGCCTCGACGACCTGCTGGGCGACCCGCGCCTGGAGCGGCACGAGGAGGCGTGGGTCGAGGCCACCCTCACCGACCCGCACCGCCCCGAGGAGCCCATGGCCCGCCTCGCCGGGCGCTTCCCGCACGTGGTGAGCCTCGTCCTCGAACCCGACCGGGCCCCCGAGGACCCCCTCGCCTCCTACGCCCAGCGGCTCCGCGGCCGCAGCGACCACCAGATCGCCGAGGACTTCGTCGCCCACGTGCGCGGCGGCCTCGGCCCCGACGCCGCCGAGAGCACCGTGCTGACCGGCGCCATCGACGCCGTACGGCTGGCCGAGGCCCTCGGCGAGGAGGCCCGATGAGGCTGCACCGGCTCTCCCTGCACGCCTTCGGGCCCTTCGGCGGCTCCCAGGAGATCGACTTCGACGCCCTCTCTTCCGCCGGGCTCTTCCTGCTGCACGGACCCACCGGCGCCGGGAAGACCTCCGTGCTCGACGCGGTCTGCTACGCCCTCTACGGCGGGGTGCCCGGCGCCCGTCAGGGCAGCGGCCTGACCCTGCGCAGCGACCACGCCGACCCGGCCACCCTCACCGAGGTGACGCTCGACCTCACCGTCGGCGGCCGGCGGCTGGAGATCACCCGGCGGCCCGAGCAACTGCGCCCCAAGAAGCGGGGAGACGGCTTCACCCGCGAGAAGGCTTACAGCACGCTGCGCGAGCGCGACGGCGACGGGCAGTGGCAGGGCCTCAGCCGCTCCCACCAGGAGATCGGCGAGGAGATCACGCAGCTGCTCGGCATGAGCCGCGAACAGTTCTGCCAGGTCGTGCTGTTGCCGCAGGGCGACTTCGCGCGCTTCCTGCGCGCCGAGGACACCGCCCGCGGCAAGCTGCTCGGCAAGCTCTTCGACACCGGCCGCTTCGCCGCGGTCGAGGACCGCCTCGCCGAGCTGCGCCGGGCCGCCGAGAAACAGGTCACCACCGGCGACGAGCAACTCCTGGCCCTCGTCCACCGGATGCGGCAGGCGGCCGCCGACCCCTCGCTGCCCGAACCGGGCACCACCGCCGTGCCCGGGCAGCGCGCCTCCTCCCGTACGGCCCGTACGGCACCCGCGGGCCGGGCGCCCCTGGCCCCCGGCGATGCCGGGCTGGCCGAGGCCGTGCTGACCTGGGCGGCCCTGGCCCGCTCCGGGGCGCGGGAGCGGCGGGACATCGCGGCCGTCGCCGCACGCACCGCGGAGGACGCCCACCGCGCCTCCCAGCGGCACGCCGACGCCACCCGCGAACTGGCCGGTCTCCAGGCGCGGTACGCGGCGGCCCGGCAGCGGGCCGCCGCCTTCGAGGGGCGCGATGCCGAGGCCGAGCGGCTGCGCGAGCGCCTGGAGCGGGCGCACGCCGCCGGGTCCGTGGTGCCCGCCCTGGAACTGCGCGAAGAGGCCGGGCGCGCGCACCACGCCGCCGCCGGTGCCGAACGGGCCGCCCGCGACCGGCTGTCCGCCACTCACCGGGACGCCCCCGCGCCGGAACTCACCGCACTGGAGCGGGCCCACCGCGAGGAGCTCGGCTCGCTCTCGGCCGCCCGCCGCGCCGAACAGCGCGCCACCGACGTCGCCGCCGAGCTGGCCGGACTGGACCGTGAGGCCCGCTTCGACGAGGAGGCCCTCACCGAGGCCGACGACTGGCTCACGGGCTGGGAGGCCCGGCACGCCGCCCACCAGCGGCGCGTCGAGCACGCGCAGGAGGCCGCAACCCGGGCCGCCCGTCTGGAGGGCGAGGTGGCCCCCGCCCGGCGCAGGCTCGACGCCGCCCGGGAACGCGACCGGCTCGCCGGGCAGGTCACCGCCGCCCGGGCCCGGCTGCTCGAAGCCAGGGAGCGGGCCACCGAGGCCCGTGACCACTGGCTCGACCTCAAGGAACGCCGCCTGCTCGGCATCGCCGCCGAGCTCGCGGCCGAGCTCACCCCCGGCACGTCCTGCAAGGTGTGCGGGTCCACGGAGCACCCCGACCCCGCCCGCACCACGGCCGGCCACGTCGACCGCGCCGACGAGGCCCGCGCCCTCGGCCTGTTCCAGGGCGCCGAGTCCGTCCGCGAGCGCTCCGAGCGCGGCCTCCAGGCGCTGCGCGACGCCCTCGCCCACGCCGAGGCCGACGCCGGAGAGGCCCCCGTCGCCGAACTGGCGGCGGCCGCCGAGGACATCAGCCGCTCCTACGCCGAGGCCCGCGCGGCGGGGGCCGACGCGCACCAGGCCCGTGAGGCGCTGGAGGGCGCGGAGCGGGAGTACGAGCGGCGGCGGTCCGCCCAGCAGGCGGCCCGGCTGCGCGCCACCGCCCGCACGGCCCGCAGGGAGCACCTCGACGGCGAACTGCGCGCGCTGGAGAAGGAGTTGGCGCAGGCGCGCGGGGGAGCGGAGTCGGTCGCCGCGCACGCCGCGCTGCTGGAGCGCCGCCTGGCCCTCCTCGCCGACGCGGCCGAGGCGGTACGCGCCGCGGCCGGCGCGGCACAGGACCTGGAGAAGGCCGAGGCGCGGCTCGCCGGGGCGGCCGGGCACGCCGGCTTCCCCACGCCCTCGGACGCGGCCCGCGCCGTACTCCCCGAACACGAACAGCGGGCCCTGCGGCAGCGCCTCGACGACTGGCGGAACGAGCGGGCCGCCGTCACCGCCGAGCTGGCCGGCCCGCGGAACGCGGCCGCCGCGGAGCGGCCCCCCGCCGACCCGGCCGCCGCGGACGCGCTGCTGGCCGCCGCGACCCGGCGGCTGCGCGAGACCTCCTCCGCCGAGTCCGCCGCCCGCACGCGCTGCCAGGAGCTGGACCAGCTCTCCGCGCGGGCCGCCGCCGACGTGCGCCGCCTCGCCCCGCTGCGCGAGGAGCACCACCGGGTGGCGGGCCTCGCGGGGCTCGTCGCCGGAACGTCCGCCCACAACGAGCGGAAGATGCGCCTGGAGTCCTACGTACTGGCCGCCCGGCTGGAGCAGGTCGCGGCCGCCGCGACCCTGCGGCTCCGGCGGATGTCCGCCGGGCGCTACACGCTGGTGCACTCCGACGCACGGTCCGGCGGCGCCCGGCGCTCCGGCCTCGGCCTGCACGTCGTCGACGCCTGGACCGGCCGCGAGCGCGACACCGCGACCCTCTCCGGCGGGGAGACCTTCTTCGCCTCCCTGGCCCTCGCGCTCGGGCTCGCCGACGTGGTGACGGAGGAGGCGGGCGGTATCCGGCTCGACACGCTCTTCATCGACGAGGGCTTCGGCAGCCTCGACGAGCAGACCCTCGACGAGGTGCTCGACGTCCTGGACTCCCTGCGCGAGCGGGACCGCACGGTCGGCATCGTCAGCCACGTCGCCGATCTCCGCCGGCGCGTCCCCGCTCAACTCCAGGTCGTCAAGGACCGGTCGGGGTCCGCCGTGCGCCACCGCACGGCGGGGGTCACCGGCTGAGCGCCCGGCGGGCGAGCGGCGAGGAGTAGACGACGCTCGTCGTCACCGGGCCGAGGGCGCCGATCCGCCCCGCCACCTCCTCCAGATGCCGCATCGACCGGGCCGCGACCTTGATGACGAAGCAGTCGTCGCCCGTGACGTGGTGCGCCTCAAGGATCTCCGGTGTGGTGGCCAGCAGTTCACGGAACGGCTCGTGGTCGCCGTCCGGATGGCGCAGCCGGACGAAGGCGAGGACGGGCAGCCCCAGCTTCTCGTGGTCGACGACGGCCGTGTATCCGCCGATGACGCCCGCCTCCTCCAGGCGGCGGACGCGTTCGGTCACGGCGCTGGAGGACATGTTCACCGTGCGCGCCAACTCCGCGAAGCCCGCACGGCCGTTGCTCTGGAGGGCGTCGAGGATGCGCCAGTCGGTGGCGTCGGGGGAATAGCCGGTCATGGGTGATGTCTAACAGTGGAAACCCCGGTTGAACAAGGGTTTTACCGGGGATTGACTGTTCGGGAAGGGTGGGCGGACCGTAGCTTTTCCGCCATGGCGGCGACCGCGCCCCGTACGCCGCGGCCGCCGGGCCCCGCGGTGTCCCCTGCCACCTCCGGTACTGGGCCGGTACCGTGGAGGCATGCCGGCACTCAACATTGAATTCACGGAAGAGGAGCTCGCGGCCATCCGTGAGGCCGCTGCCGCCGACGGGAAGAGCATCAAGGCGTACGTGCACGACCTGTCCGTGCGCGAGCAGCAGCGGCGCCGCTTCGTGGAGCGTGCCGCGAAGTTCTGGAACGAACACATAGAGGAATTCGACGCCGCCTTCCCCGAGGAGGCACCTCCGTCCGAGGGCGGTGCGGCCGCCTGATGACGTTGCTCATCGACCTGCCCTGGCTCCTGGGCGTGCAGGAGCAGAAGCTGTACGAGGAGCCCGCCGTCCACGACTACACCGCCCTCGCCGCCGCGGTCTCCCGGCACGCCTTCGACGTCGCGAAGTTCGACCACGAGCCCGACGCCGCCTGGCGGGCCGCCGCCCTGATGCACACCCTGGTCAGGCTCCAGCCGCTGCCGGTGCGCAGCAGCCTCTACGCCTGCATGGTCGTCGTCGCCTACATGGCCGCCGCGGGCGAGGGCATCGACCCGCCCTACGGCTCCATAGTGGACCTCGCCCGGGACATCAAGGAGTACCGGGTCGACGTCTACGAGTGCGCCGACCGCATCCGGACCTGGCGCATCTGACGGCCGCGCGCGGGGGCGGGCCCGGATGCCGCGCCGGACCCGCCCCCGCGTCCGCGCGTCAGAGGGCCGACAGCTCCGCCAGCAGGTCGTCCAGGCCCAGCGACCCCTGCGACAGCGCCGCCATGTGCCACGCCTTCGCGTCGAACGCGTCACCGTGCGCCTCGCGGGCCGCGTCGCGCCCGGCCAGCCAGGCCCGCTCGCCGAGCTTGTAGCCGATCGCCTGGCCCGGCATGCCGAGGTAGCGCACCAGCTCGCTGTCGACGAAGCCCGCCGGGCGGCCGCTGTGCAGGCCGAAGAACTCCCGTGCCAGCTCGGGCGTCCACCGCTCGCCGGGGTGGAACGGCGAGTGCTCCGGGATCCGCAGCTCCAGGTGCATCCCGATGTCGACGATCACGCGGGTGGAGCGCATCATCTGGGCGTCGAGGTAGCCCAGCCGGCGCCCGGGGTCGGTGAGGAAGCCCAGCTCGTCCATGAGCCGCTCCGCGTAGAGCGCCCAGCCCTCGCAGTTGGCGCTGACGTGACCGACGGTGGTCTGGTAGCGCGAGAGCTGGTCCGCCACGTGCGCCCACTGCGCGAGCTGGAGGTGGTGACCGGGTACGCCCTCGTGGTACCACGTGGACACCAGGTCGTACTCCGGGAACCGCGTCTCGCCCATCGTCGGCAGCCAGGTGCGGCCCGGCCGTGAGAAGTCCTCGGACGGCGAGCTGTAGTACGGGGCCGCGGCGCTGCCGGGGGGAGCGATGCGGGACTCCACCCGCTTGACCCGCTCGGCCAGTTCGAAGTGGGTGCCGTCCAGCGCCTCGATGGCCTCGTCCATCAGCTCCTGGAGCCATACGCGCACCTCCTCGACGCCCTCGATGTGCGGGCCGTGGGCGTCGAGATGGGTCAGTGCCTCCCAGGGCGTCTTCGCGCCGGGCAGCACCTTCTCGGCCTCCACGCGCATCTCGCCGAGGATGCGGTGGAACTCCGACCAGCCGTAGGCGTACGCCTCCTCCAGGTCGAGGTCCGTGCCGTTCCAGTAGCGCGACCAGCGGGCGTACCGCTCGCGGCCCACCACCTCGGGGGCGCCCTCGACACCCGGGGCGTAGACGTCGCGCAGCCAGTCGCGCAGCGCGACGAGGCCGCCCGTCGCGGCGGCGGCGCTCTCCTCCAGCTCCGCGCGCAGCGCCTCGGGGCCCTCGGTGACGAAGTCCGCGAACCAGCCGCCGTCGGTGCCGATCCACTCGGCCAACTGCCCGAGGACGGTGGCCACCTGGCGCGGTCCGGCGGGCAGCTTCCGGTCGAGGCCCTCGGCGAGCGCCGCCCGGTAGGACTCCAGCGACGCGGGAACGGCCCGCAGCCGCTCGGCGATCGCCGACCAGTCCTCGGCGCTCTCCGTGGGCATGATGGTGAACGTCTCCCGCACGCTGTGCAGCGGCGAGTGGATGTTGCTCACCGCGCGCAGCGGCTCGCCCGCGTCCTGGACGGCGAGTTCGGCGGTGAGCCGCTCGCGCAGCAGGCGGGCGCAGCGCCGCTCGATGTCGCTGTCCGCGCCCGGCTGCCGCTCCGCCTCGGCGAGCCGGTCGAGGGTCTCGCGGGCCAGGTCAGCGAGGGCCAGTTGGCCCGCGGGCGAGAAGTCCGGAAGCCGCCGCGCGGACTCCGCCACCCCGAGATAGGTGCCGGTGAGCGGGTCGAGTTCGATGAACGCGTCGACGTAGGCGTCGGCGACCTGGCGGGGGAGGAGGTTCCTGGTGTTGTTCGGCATGCGGTCATCCTCATACGCGTGGGGCGGCCGCGTCATCGGCATTTCGGTTCCGGATATCGGAGCGGTGCGGCAATTCAGCGCTTGTGGGCGGAAGATCCCGTACGGGCCGCGGGCCCAGCCGGCTCCCGGACCGTACGGGCCGTGATGACCAGCGTGCCCTCCTCGATCAGAAAGTCCAGCGGCAGGCCGAGGGCGCGCATCGCCGCGACCATCGCCGTGTTGGACGACCGGGTGACGGCGTAGACGCTCTCGCACCCCGCGTCGGCGGCCATCGCGACCAGCCTGCCGAGGAGTTCACCGCCGACCCCGCGCCGCTGCCACGCGTCCTCGACGAGCAGCGAGACCTCGGTCTCCTCGCCGTCCCACAGCAGGTGGCCGAGCGCCACCAGCCGGCCGGAGGCCGTGTACGCGGCCAGGGTGCGGCCGAAGCGCGGGCTCAGCAGGTGCCGGAGATAGCGGTCGGCGTCGCCGGCCGGCCCGTGGTAGCGGCGGGACAGGGTCTCGGGGGAGCAGCGCTCGTGCATCTCGCGCGCCGCGGCCAGATCGTCGGGGCCGGCGCGGCGCACGGTGATCTCGTTGCCCTCCGGCAGCGTCAGCACGTCGCTGCGCGGCGGTACGCGCGGGCCGAGGCGGGCGTCCAGCTCCACCAGCGCGCGGGCCCGCGCGAACTCGGTGGGGGTGAAGGGCGGATGAGGGCGCTCGATGGTGATCGTCCCGCCCGAGGGGTCCGGCAGGCGGATCACCGTCTCGTCCCACATCCCCTCCGGCGGCACCGCCGGATCCGTGCCGGGCAGCGAGCGGATGGTGCAGCGGCCGAACAACTGACGCAGGGCGAGCGGGAGTTCCGCGGCGTCGAGGGCCGTACGGGTGGCGAGGGTGAGCGCCCGGGTCGGGGCGTCCACGAGGTCGTGGGCGTCGGCGCGCTCCAGCCATGTCCCGCTGCCGCCGCCGGCGGTGGCGGCGTCCGACAGACCGGAGGGCGTCAGGGTGTCCGGGGCGCGCAGCAGCAGCTCGTCCACGGCGCCGTCGGCCAGCGGGTGCGTCTGGAGCGCGAGGATGTCGACGCGGTGGCGGGCCAGCGCCGCGCACAGCGCGGCGAGACTGCCGGGCTCGTCCCGCACGGTGGTCCGCATCCGCCACAGGGCGGTGCCGCGGTCGGCCTCGGACTCCTCGTGGCCGGGCCCGGGGCGGGCGGGAACGGCGCGGTGCCGCCGGGCCCACCAAGTGTGGAAGCCGGCCGTGGCCAGCAGCGCGGCGGCCGAGGAGAGCAACAGGACGGGACCGTCCGCACCGTGCACCACCGTGTTTGCCACGGAGTCGGCGGCGGCGACCGCTGTGAACAGGGCGGCCAGCTCCACCAGATCCCGCCGCCAGTGATGGGGCGCCTGGGCGCTCTTCGCACGGGTCTCGTCAGTCATGGGCCCACCCTGACCGAGCGGTGTTGCGTGATCACGAACAGCTTGTGACCGATGGGTTAAGGGCGGCCTTGTCGCCAACTGTCCCGGTTATTAACCCTCCGGCGGACCGCAGAGGTCGGCGAGCGCGTCCTCGATGCCCCGGTGGAAAGTCGGGTAGGCGTAGATCATATGGCGCAGGGCCTCCACCGGCACCTCGGCCTGGATCGCCACGGCCAGGCCGTACATCACCTCGCCGCCCGTCGGCCCCACCGTGGTCGCCCCGACCAGGACGCCCCGGTCCGTGTCCTCGACCAGCTTGACCAGGCCGTCGTTGCCCGCCTTGTGGATCCAGCCGCGCGTCGAGGCCGGCACCCGCGCCAGGCCGGTGCGCACGTGCAGCCCCTTCTCCCGCGCCTGATGCTCCGTCAGTCCGACGGCCCCGGCCTCCGGGTCGGTGAACGTCACCCTGGGCAGCGCGCGGTAGTCGGCGTCGGGCCCCGGCTCGCCCAGCACGGCGCGGATCACGATCTCGGCCTCGTACATCGCGACGTGCGTGAACGCCCCGTGCCCCGTCACGTCGCCGACGCCCCACAGCGCGTGCGCCGCCAGCAGCTGGCCGTCCACCCGCAGCGACCGCGCTCCGGGATCGAGCCCCACGGTCTCCAGGCCGAGGTCCGCGAGGTCCGCCCGGCGGCCCGTGGCCACCAGCAGTTGGTCGGCCGTCAGCTCCGTGCCGTCCGCGAGCGTGAGCGTGAAGGCGTCCCCGCCGTGCCGCACCCCCGACGCCCGGGCGCCGGTCCGGACGCGTACGCCCTCCCGGCGCAGCACCTCCGCCAGCAGCTCGCCGGTCTCCGGCTCCTCGGCCGGGACTAGGCCCTCCATGGCCTCCACGATCTCGACGCGGGTGCCGAAGCGGGCGTAGACCTGGGCCAGTTCGAGCCCGATGGCGCCGCCGCCGAGCACGAGCAGCGAGCCGGGCGGCTCCTTCGCGGACACCGCGTCGCGGTTGGTCCAGTACGGCACGTCCCGCAGGCCCGGCACCGGCGGGACGGACGGCCGGGTGCCCGTCGCGATCACCACCCCGCGCAGGGTCTCGAAGACCTGCCCGTCCACCTCCACCCGGCCGGGGCCGGCCAGCCTGCCGCGGCCGCGGACCAGCCGGCCGCCCTTGCCGGTGAAGCGGTCGGCCGCCACCTGGTCGTTCCAGTCGTCGGTGGCCTCGTCACGGATCCGGCGGGCGAGTGGCGCCCAGTCCGGCGTCACCCGGGACTCCCCGGCCATGCCGGGGATCCGGCGCCCCTCCGCGAGCAGGTTCCCGGCCCGGATCATCATCTTGCTCGGGACGCACCCCCAGTACGGGCACTCGCCGCCGACCAGCTCCGCCTCGACGCCCACCACGTTCAGCCCGGCCTCGGCCAGCCGCCCCGCCACGTGCTCGCCGCCCGGCCCCATGCCGATGACGACGACGTCCACCTGCTCGGCCATGCGTGCCACCTTCCGCTCGCGGCGTGCCCGGGTGTGCGCACCCACCATCCCATCGCCGCGCCGCCGCGGCATGCCCACGGCCTCCTTCGTAGCAACGCACGAACGGAGCCGGGGCGCTGGCCTGCGCGAACCGCCAGTAGACTCTGGTCGTGTGACAGCTGCGTCTTTGAAGCCCCGCATTCCCAACGTCCTCGCCGGCCGCTACGCCTCCGCCGAGCTCGCCGTCCTGTGGTCCCCCGAGTACAAGGTCACCCTGGAGCGGAAGCTCTGGCTGGCCGTGCTCCGCGCCCAGAAGGACCTGGGTATCGAGGTGCCGGACGCCGCCCTCGCCGACTACGAGCGGGTCCTGGAGCAGGTGGACCTGGCCTCGATCGCCGAGCGCGAGAAGGTCACCCGCCACGACGTGAAGGCCCGGATCGAGGAGTTCAACGCCCTCGCCGGCCACGAGCACGTCCACAAGGGCATGACGTCCCGCGACCTCACGGAGAACGTCGAGCAGCTCCAGATCCGGCTCTCGCTGGAGCTCGTCCGCGACCGCGCCGTCGCCGTGCTGGCCCGGCTGGGCAAGCTGGCCGGCGAGCACGCCGAGCTGGTCATGGCGGGCCGCTCGCACAACGTCGCCGCCCAGGCCACCACCCTCGGCAAGCGCTTCGCGACCACGGCCGACGAGCTGCTCGTCGCCTACGGCCGGCTGGAGGAGCTGCTCGGCCGCTATCCGCTGCGCGGCATCAAGGGCCCGGTCGGCACCGCCCAGGACATGCTCGACCTGCTCGGCGGCGACGCCGCGAAGCTGGACGAGCTGGAGCGCCGGATCGCGGGCCACCTCGGCTTCGCACAGGCCTTCACCTCCGTCGGCCAGGTGTACCCGCGCTCCCTCGACTACGACGTCGTCACCGCGCTGGTGCAGCTGGCCGCGGCCCCCTCCTCGCTGGCCAAGACGATCCGGCTGATGGCCGGCCACGAGCTGGTGACCGAGGGCTTCAAGCCCGGCCAGGTCGGTTCGTCCGCGATGCCGCACAAGATGAACACCCGCTCCTGCGAGCGCGTCAACGGCCTCATGGTCATCCTGCGCGGCTACGCCTCGATGACCGGCGAGCTGGCGGGCGACCAGTGGAACGAGGGCGACGTCTCCTGCTCGGTGGTGCGCCGCGTCGCGCTGCCGGACGCGTTCTTCGCGCTCGACGGCCTGCTGGAGACGTTCCTGACGGTCCTCGACGAGTTCGGCGCCTTCCCCGCGGTCGTCGCCCGCGAGCTGGACCGCTACCTCCCCTTCCTCGCCACCACCAAGGTCCTGATGGCCGCGGTGCGCGCCGGGGTCGGCCGCGAGGTCGCGCACGAGGCCATCAAGGAGCACGCCGTGGCCTCCGCGCTGGCCATGCGCGAGCAGGGCGCCGAGCGCAACGAGCTGCTCGACAAGCTCGCCGCCGACGACCGCATTCCGCTGGACCGGGCGGGCCTGGACGCCCTGATGGCCGACAAGCTGTCCTTCAGCGGTGCCGCCGCCGACCAGGTCGCCCTGGTCGTCGCCCGCATCGAGGAGATCGCCAAGCGGCACCCGGAGGCCGCCGCGTACGCGCCGGGGTCGATCCTCTAGCACCGGCGCATCCTGTCTCTGACCGCCCGTGGCGGTGTCCTCCCTCGTGGGGACACCGCCACGGGCGGTCGGCGTTCTTGGGTCGGCCGCGCCGTACCACCGGAGGAGGAAGTCCTGAATGTACCGTTCTGCGTGGTCTCATCGGATGCCCGACGCTAGGAGACGGCCGTGCTCAAGGGATTCAAGAACTTCATCATGCGCGGTGACATCGTCACCGTCGCCGTGGGACTGATTATCGCCCTCGCGATGAGCACGCTCATCAAGGCGTTCACCGACTTCGTGATCAACCCGATCATCACGCGCGCCCAGGGCGGCCACTCCATGGGCCTCGGCTGGCAGCTCGGCCGGACCGGCAACCGCGCCACCTACCTCGACCTCGGCGCCTTCCTCTCCGCCCTCGTGTACTTCCTGATCTTCATGGCCGTCGTCTACTTCCTCATCGTCATCCCCTACAAGCACGTCCAGGCCCGGCGCGGACTGGTCGTCTTCGGCGAGCCGGGACCGCTCAAGACCTGCCCGGCCTGCCTCTCCGAGGACCTTCCCGAGCGCGCCCGGAAGTGCCTGCACTGCGGCACGGACCAGCCCCCGGTATAGGGTTTCGCCGATTCGCCGAAAGGGAGGGGACGCCTGGTGGTACCCGATGTCGTCGCGGAGGACCTCCGCGTCCTGTTCTGCGGCATAAACCCCGGCCTCATGTCCGAGGCCACAGGCCACCACTTCGCCCGCCCCGGCAACCGCTTCTGGCCCGTACTCCACCTCTCCGGCTTCACCCCCCGCCGCCTCGCCCCCGCCGAGCAGGACGAACTGCTGACGTACGGGCTGGGCATCACCAACGTCGTGGCGCGCCCCTCCGCACGGGCCGACGAGATCGGCGACGAGGAGTTCCGCGAAGGCGGGCGCGTCCTCGTCGACAAGGTCACCCGGCTGCGGCCGCGCTGGCTGGCCGTCGTCGGCATCACCGCGTACCGCGTCGCCTTCGACGACAAGCGCGCCAGGATCGGCCCGCAGGACCGGACGATCGGCGCCACACGCATCTGGGCCCTCCCCAACCCCAGCGGCCTCAACGCCCACTGGCCGCTCCCGAAGATGACCGAGGAATTCGAGCGGCTGCGCGCGGCGACGGAGCTCCCCGTCTGACACGACGGGATCCGGGAGCCGCGCCGCCCGCCGCCCGGGCCGCCACGGAACACCCGCCACCGACTGCCGGGGGCGGCGGCACGGGGGCGCCGGCCCCCGGGTGAGGTCCCGAGGCTCGCCGGTCTCCTCCGCACCGGATACCATCCGACCCGACAGCAAAGGGCACGCAAAGCGAGGAGGCGGCACGTTGGGGCGGCTCACCGGCGGGGATCCGTCTCTGCTGCGGCGGATCAATTCGGCCGTGGTGCTGCACGCGCTGCGCGCGGCGGCGCCACCCGGCTCCCCCACGCTCACCGACCTGACCAAGGTGACGGGCCTGTCCCGGCCGACCGTCGAGGGCGTGGTCGAGGGGCTGATGGAATCCGGCCTGGTGGTGGAGGTGCCCGCCGAGGAGGGCGAGGCCCGGCGCCAGGGCCGCCCGGCGCGCCGCTTCCGCTTCCGCGTGGAGGCCGGCCACCTGATGGGCATCGAGATCGGCCCGCACCGGATCGCCGCCCTGATGGCCGACCTCGGCGGGCGGGTCATGGGCTCGGCGTCCCTCGACGTCGCGGTGACCGCCTCGGCGGACGAGCGCCTGGGGTGCGTACGGGTCGTGGTCGCCGACCTGCTGGAACGCTCGGGCGTGCCCCGCAGCAGGCTCCGGGCGGTCGGCGTGGCCAGCCCCGGCATCGTGGAGGCCGACGGGACCGTACGGCTGGGGACCGCCCTGCCGGGCTGGACCGGACTGCCCCTCGGGGAGCGGCTCCAGCGCTCGTTCCGCTGCCCGGTGCTGGTCGAGAACGACGCCAACGCCGCCGCCGTGGCCGAGCACTGGAAGGGCGCGGCCACCGCCTCCGACGACGTGGTGTTCGTGCTCGCCGGGCTGAGTCCGGGCGCCGGGTCGCTGATCGGCGGCCGGCTCCACCGGGGGTACGGCGGCGCGGCCGGGGAGATCGGCGCACTGCACCTGCTGGGCCGGGAGGCGACCCCCGAAGTGGTGCTGTCCACCACGGGCGAACCCCTGCACCCGCTGGACGAGGCGCAGGTGGCGCGGGTGTTCACGCTGGCGCGGGAGGGCGACGAGCGGGCCGGTGCCGCCGTCGACCGGTTCATGCGGCGGCTCGTGCACGACGTGGCCGCCCTGGTGCTCGCCCTCGACCCGGAGCTCGTCGTGGTGGGCGGCTGGGCCGCCGGGCTGAACGGCGTCCTGGAACCCCTGCGCGCCGAGCTCGCCCGCTACTGCCTGCGCCCGCCACGGGTCGTGCAGTCGCTGCTGGGCGAGGCCGCGGTGGCGACGGGCGCGCTGCGGCTGGCGCTCGACCACGTGGAGGAGCAACTGTTCGCGGTCGAGAGCACGGTGACGGCGCGGCGGTGAGGCGGGCCGCGACCGGCGTCAGCCGGCCAGCAGCTGCATCCCCGAGTCGCCGAAGGTGAGCCGGCAGGTGTCCGCACGGTAGGTGGCCACCGCCACCGCCCCCGTACGGCCCGCCGTGAAATAGCGGGTGGTGACGACGAGGACGGGCGCGCCCGGCAGCCGGTCGAGCTGCTTGGCGTCGTCGGCGCGGGCGGAGCCGAGCTCCACCGCCTGGTCCTGGCCGTCGAGCTCCAGGCGCTGGAGCTCCCGGAGCACCGCGCGGGCACGGGCCGCGCCCGCGGGCGCGTCGATGCCGGTGAGCCCCGGCACGCTGCTCACCGGGACGTACAGCAACTCGGCCGCCACGGGCTGCCCGTGGGTGCGACGGGTGCGGCGGACGGTGTGCACCAACTCCCCGCCGCGGGTGTCCAGATGGCGGGCGACGGCCGCGGGCGGGACCGCCTCCACGCAGTCGACGGCGAGCCAGGCGTCCGGGCCGGCGCCGGGCCAGGAGTGGTCGGTGTCGCCGACGGAGACGCCCATGCGGGGCGGGGCGACGGTGGTGCCGACGCCGCGGCGGCGCTGGAGGCGCCCTTCCATCTCCAGCTGTTCGAGGGCCTGGCGGAGCGTGGCCCGCGCGACACCGAAGCGGGCCGCGAGCTCACGCTCGTTCGGCAGGATCTCGCCCACCGCGAACTCGGAGTCGAGTGCGTCGGTGAGCACGGTCTTCAGGTGCCAGTACTTCGGCTCCGGCACCGTGTCCAGCTGCGTGGTCCCCACCCTGATCCTCCGCAAAGGCTTTTCGCGCGCTTCTTTATTAAAGGTTGTTGCAGTATGCCTGCGACCATAAGGCGGCGCGCAGACTTGGTCAAGACCAATGGCGCGATTGTCCGACCGGGCCGGTGGCCCCCACCCGGGCGGTGCCCGCGCGGGACCGCCGTCTAGGGTGCGGGCATGACCCCGCAGGCGTATCTCTCCGAACTCTTCTCGCTGGACGGCCGGGTCGCGGTGGTGACCGGGGGCAGTTCCGGCATCGGCCGGGCCGTCACCGGGGCGCTCGCGCGCGCCGGGGCGAGCGTCGTGGTCGTGGCCCGCCGGGAGGCCGAGCTGGCCGCCACTGTGGACGAGTTGGCGGCCGACGGCTGCCGGGCGGCCTGGGTGAGCGCCGACCTGGGCACCCGCGACGGCGTGCGCGGGGCGGCGGAGGAAGCGGCCGCGGTGTTCGGCGAACCCGACATCCTCGTCAACAGCGCCGGGATCAACCTGCGCCCGCCGATGGGCGAGCTGGGCGAGGACGTGTGGGACACCACGATGGCGGTGAACCTGGAGGCGCCGTACCTGCTGGGGGAGCGGTTCGGGCCCGGCATGGCCGAGCGGGGCTTCGGCCGGATCATCCACATCACCTCCCAGCAGGCACACCGGGCGTTCGTGCAGAGCGGTGCCTACGGGGTGTCCAAGGGTGCGCTGGAATCGCTGGCCCGTTCACAGGCCGAGGCCTGGTCCCCGTACGGCGTCACCTGCAACACCCTCGTGCCGGGCTTCGTGATGACCCCGCTCAACGAACGGCTGTCCTCCGACCCCGAGAAGGTGGCGGCGCTCGCGGCGCGCACGATGACCGGACGCAACGGCCTGGCCGAGGACTTCGCCGGCGCGGCGGTCTTCCTCGCGAGCCGCTCCTCCGCCTATGTCACGGGGCAGTCGATCTTCGTCGACGGCGGCTTTTCCGTGCACTGAGCTGGCGCTTGCCCGGCGGGTCTTGTGGTCGGGTGCGGGTGGTGTCGTCTGCGCACCACCGCTGCGCGGCGGTGTCCTCAATCGCCGGACGGGCTGGATGTGGCTGATGTGGGTGTGCAATTCAGCCCGTTGGGGGGCGCCTCTAGGGGAGGGAAGCGGCCCGCAGTTTGGCAACGACCCACCGGCCCGGGTGCCCCCTGCGGACGTTACGGCGCCAGCCCCGCCAGTTTGTCCGGGTTGCGTTGGATGTAGACGGCCCCGATACGGCCGTCGTCGGACAGCTCGATGCTGAGGGCGGTGTCCGGCCGGCCCGCGGAGAGGACGAGCAGTGCCGGCCCGCCGTTGAGTTCCAGGAAGAGGATCTCCGGCTCGGGCACGCCCTTCCGGGCCACCGCGAAGAGGAAGCGCCCCACCTTGTCGGCGCTCTCCAGCACCCGCAGCGGGGCCTTGGGCTTCCCGCCGCTGTCGCCGACGAGCCGCACGTCGGGGGCGAGCAGCGCCAGCAGGTCCTCGATGCTCCCGCCGGTGGCGGCGGCGAGGAACTTCTCGGTGAGGTCCCGCTGTTGGACGGGGTCCACCGGGAACCGCGGTCTGCCCTCGTCGACATGGCGGCGCGCCCGCCCGGCGAGCTGCCGCACGGCCGCCTCCGAGCGGTCGAGCACGGCGGCGATCTCCTGATAGGGGAAGGCGAACGCCTCGCGGAGCACGAACACCGCGCGCTCCAGCGGCGAGAGGGACTCCAGGACGACCAGCATGCCCAGCGAGACGGAATCGGCGAGCACGGCCCGCTCGGCGGTGTCCGGGACGGTGGCCCCGAAGTCCGTCGCGACCGGCTCCGGCAGCCACGGGCCGACGTAGCTCTCGCGCCGGGTCCGCGCCTGGCGCAGCCGGTCGATGGCCAGCCGCGTGGTGACGCGCACCAGGAAGCCGCGGGCGTCGCGCACCTCCTCGCGGTCGGCGCGGGACCAGCGCAGCCACGCCTCCTGCACGACGTCCTCGGCGTCCGCGACGCGGCCCAGCATGCGGTAGGCCACGCCGGTCAGGATGCCGCGGTGTTCCTCGAAGGCGTCGAGGGCGGGGTCGGGTGCGGTCACAGCGCCCATCCCACCGTGACCCGGGCGCGGTTGTCCATATGAGTCCCCTGACCCGATGAGTCCCCTCACCCGCGCCGCGGCCCCGGGCCGCCGGGGTCTACCCAGCGGTAATCCTTGCTGACATCCTGTCTCAATACCCCTGCACTGCCCCGTGGATGACGAGGAGTCGCACCATGGCCGACACGGTCGCCTTCCCCATCGACACCCCCGCCGGAGAGCGGACCGCCGAGGTGTCCTACGAACGGCTCGGCGGCGGGGAACCCCTCGTCCTGCTGCACGGCATCGGTCACCACCTCCAGGTGTGGGACCCGGTCGCGGGCATACTCGCCGCCGAGCGCGACGTCATCGCCGTCGACCTGCCGGGCTTCGGCCGCTCGCCCGGCCTGCCCGACGGGATCCGCTACGACCTCCAGGGCGTGACCCCCGTCCTGGCCGCGCTCTTCGAGACCCTGGGCCTGGACCGGCCGCACGTCGTGGGCAACTCCCTCGGCGGGCTGCTCGCCCTCCAGCTCGGCCACGAGAAGCTCGTGCGCTCCGTCACGGCGATCTCTCCCGCCGGGTTCTGGAACGAGACCGAGCGCCGGTACGCCTTCGCGGTGCTGCGCCAGATGCGCCGCGGTGCCGTCACCATGCCCCCGCGGCTCGCGGCCCGGCTGGCCCGTACGGCCGCCGGCCGGGCGGTGATGGTCGGTCCCATCTACGCCCGGCCCGCGCGCCGTTCACCCGACGCCGTGATCGCCGAGGCGCGCGCCCTGCGCGAGGCCACCGGTTTCGCCGCGACCCTGGAGGCGGGCCGCACGGTGCGGTTCGACCACGAGGTGTCCGACATCCCGGTGACCATCGCCTGGGGCAGCAAGGACCGGCTGTTGGTGCCCCGGCAGGGCATCCGCGCCAAGAAGGTGATACCGGGCGCCCGGCTGCTGCGGCTGTCCGGCTGCGGCCATGTGCCCATGAACGACGACCCGGCACTGGTCGCCCGCGTCATCCTCGACGCGTCCCGCTGAGCGCGGGGCCGTCAGCCCCGCGCGGGCGGGTCGAGGAGCACCGGCTGGGCCCGTCCCGTGGCGGCGTCGAAGTGCGCGCCCACCCGTCCGTCGCCCGACGAACGGCCCGTCAGACGGCGGCCGATCCACGGGAGCAGGTGCTCGCGGGCGAACCGCGCGTCGGAGGTGCGGCGGGCGGTCCAGCCCGGCCGGACGAAGGGCGGGAGCGGAGCGCGCCAGTCGAGCTCCGGTTCGTGGCCGAGCGCCTGCCAGACGGCCTCGGCCACCCGCCGGTGCCCCTCCGCGTTGAGGTGCAGCCGGTCCTCCGCCCACATCCGCGGATCGCCCAGCACTGCCGTCCCGAAGAGGTCCACCACCAGCGCGCCGTGCTTCTCGGCGAGCTCGTCGATGAAGCCGAAGAGGTGCTCCATGCGCGGCCGGAACCGCTCCAGCACCGGACCGTGCCGCCCGGGGCTGCGCATCAGCACCAGTTGCCCGCAGGCCGGCGCGATCCGCTCCACGGCCTCGGCCAGCCGGGCGCACACGAGATCGACGTCGCACTTCGGGCGCAGCACGTCGTTGAGGCCGCCGACCAGGGTCGCCAGGTCGGCGCCCATGGCCGCGGCGGCGGGCGCCTGCTCGTCGGCTATCTGGCCGATGAGCTTCCCGCGCACGGCCAGATTGGCGTAGCGCAGGCCGCCGGGCGTACGGGCGGCCAGGCGTGCCGCGAGGAGATCGGCCCAGCCGCGGTACGAGCCGTCGGGGAGCCGGTCGGACATCCCCTCGGTGAAGGAGTCGCCGACCGCGACAAAGCTGGTGTACATGGCATTCATCTGCATGGCGCGGCGATCCTACCGGGCCGCTGCGCTGTGCCGCTCGTCGCCGGGTACTTCCCCGTCGCCACCTGCGGCGGGAGCGCCCCTGGGGGAGCGTCCGGGTGGTCATGTGCGGGTCCGCCACGCCCTGCGGCGGGACGGGCAGGTGCCGCAGGTGATCGTCCACCCGCGGCGCCTGCCCGTCCCGGCCGCGCGAGCCCTACGGCCGCTGTCCGACCAGCTCGCGGAGCACGTCCTCCAAGGTCACCAGTCCCACCGGCAGGTCGTCGTCGCCGGTGACCGCGGCGAGGTGGGTGCCGGTGCCGCTCATCGTCGTGATCACGTCGTCGAGCGGGGTCGCCGCCCGGACCGTCGCGATCCGCCGCATCCGCCGCACGGGGAACGGCTGGTCGCGCGGGGTGACGTCCAGCGCGTCCTTCACGTGCAGATAGCCGATGAGCCGGCCGGAGTCGTCGAGCACCGGGAAGCGGGAGAAGCCGGACTGCGCGGAGAGCCGCTCCAGCTCCTCGGGCGTGACCCCCAGCGGGGCGGAGATCACCTGCTCGACGGGGGTGACCACGTCCTTGACCGGGCGCTTGCCCAGCTCCAGGGCGTCCCGCAGGCGTTCGGTCGCCCGCTCGTCGAGCAGCCCCGCCGCGCTGGAGTCGGCGACGATCCGGGCCAGCTGGTCGTCGGAGTAGGTCGCCGCGACCTCGTCCTTCGGCTCGACCCGCATCAGCTTCAGGGCCGCGTTCGCGAGCGAGTTGATGGTGAAGACCACCGGGCGCAGCGCCCGCGCCAGGGCCACCAGCGGCGGGCCGAGGAGCAGGGCGGTCCGCACCGGCTCGGCGAGCGCGATGTTCTTCGGGACCATCTCGCCGAAGAGCATGTGGAGATAGGTCGCCACGGCCAGCGCGATGACGAACGACGCCACGTGGATCAGCTCGCTTGGCAGTCCGACGGCGTGGAAGACCGGCTCCATCAGGTGGGCGATGGCCGGTTCGGCGACCACGCCGAGGACCAGGGTGCACAGTGTGATGCCGAGCTGGGCGGCGGCCATCAGGGCCGAGATGTGCCGCAGACCCCACAGCACGCTGCGGGCCCGCCGGTCGCCCTGGTCGGCGTACGGCTCGATCTGGCTGCGGCGCACGGAGATGAGCGCGAACTCGGCGCCCACGAAGAAGGCGTTGACGACGAGGGTCGCCAGACCGATGAGCAGCTGGACGACGGTCATCGGCCCGCCTCCTCACCGGTGGGGCGGCCGTTCCCGGGGGCCGGGGCCGTCAGCCGGACCCGGGCCGCGCGTCGGCCCGCGGCGTCGGCCACGTCGATCCGCCAGCCCGCGATCTCGACGGTGTCGCCCGCGGCCGGGATCCGGCCGAGCTCGGTGGCGACGAGTCCGGCGAGGGTCTCGTACGGGCCGTCCGGCGCCCGCAGCCCGATGATCTCCAGCTGGTCGGTGCGCACCGCGCCGTCCGCGTCGTACAGCCGCCGTCCCTCGCCGTCCGTGCCGGCCGGGGCCAGGTCGGGCAGCTCGTCGGGGTCGTGCTCGTCACGGACCTCGCCGACGACCTCCTCCACGATGTCCTCCAGGGTGACCACGCCGGCCGTGCCGCCGTACTCGTCGATGACGACGGCCATGGTGCGCCGGCCCGACAGCCGGTCCAGCAGCCGGTCCACGGTCAGCGACGTGGGGACGAGCAGCGGCTCGCGCAGCGTCGCGGTGACGGGGTGGTGGCGGCGCTGCTCCGCCGGTATCGCCAGGACGTCCTTGACGTGGGCGGTGCCGATGACGGCGTCGAGGCTGCCGCGGTAGACGGGGAAGCGCGAGAGGCCGGTGGCCCGGGTGGCGTTCACGACGTCCTCGACGGTGGCGTGCGAGTCCAGCGCCGTGACCTGCACGCGGGGGGTCATCACGTTCTCCGCGGTCAGCTCGGCGAGGTTGAGCGTCCGGATGAACAGCTCGGCGGTGTCGGCCTCCAGAGCGCCTTCCTTGGCGGAGTGGCGGGCGAGCGCGGCGAGCTCCTGCGGGCCGCGCGCGGAGGCCAGTTCCTCGGCGGGCTCCAGGCCCATCCGGTGCAGGGCGCGGTTCGCGGTGTTGTTGAGGTGCCGGATCAGCGGGCGGAAGGCGGCGCTGAACGCGCGCTGCGGCCCGGCGACCTTCTTGGCCATCGGGAGCGGGCGCGAGATCGCCCAGTTCTTGGGGATCAGCTCGCCGACCACCATGAGCACGACCGTGGAGAGCACGGTGCCGAGCACCAGGGCGGCCGAGGAGGCCGCGGCCCGGGACAGGCCGAGCGCCTCGACGGGGCCGGTGAGCAGCGCCGCGATCGAGGGCTTGGAGATCATGCCGATGATCAGCCCGGTGACGGTGATCCCGAGCTGGGCGCCGGAGAGCTGGAAGGTCAGGGTGCGTACGGCCTTGAGCGCGCTCTGCGCGCCGCGGTCGCCCTGCTCGGCGGCCCGCTCCAGCTCCCCGCGCTCGACGGTGGTGAGCGAGAACTCCGCCGCGACGAAGACGGCGCACGCCAGCGTCAGCAGCAGGGCCACTGCCAGGAGCAGCACTTCCATCATCGGTTCCACACCTCCGTCCCATGATCGGGCAGGGTGGTGAGGATCGCGCGATGTCGGCTACTGGGAGGCTCGCCCATGGACGGACGCTCACACCTTTCGAGAAGTGAAGATACGGGTGACCATCCATGGTAAAGGATGAGCAAAGCGGTCGGTGGTCCAGGGGCGCGGGACCGCACCCCTGGGCCGGTGCGGCCGTCAGGCGCGCAGCTCCTCCATGACGGGGGCGAACGCCTCCATGTTCGCCTCCAGGACGGTGAAGTAGGTGAAGCCGAACCGCTCGCGGTGGCCGCGCACCTGGTCCGCGATGTCCTTGACCGAGCCCGCCAGCAGCGCCGGGTGCTCCAGCAGCTCGTCCTCGGTGAGGTCCGGGGCGTGCTCGCCCAGCTTGCGTGCCGTGGCCCGGCGGTCCGCGCCGACGGCCACGATCTGCGCCAGGTAGTTCAGCTCGGCGGGCGTCTCGCGGCCGGCGGCGAACTCGTGGTAGACGGCCATCCGCTCGTCCATGACGGCCGGGCTCATCAGCACCAGGTCACCGGACGCGTTCGTGCTCGCCCCGGTGAACGCCGCGATGTCGGCGTGCCGCGCGGCCAGCCGCAGCACGCGCTTGCCGTTGCCGCCGAGCAGCAGCGGCGGGCGCGGTGCCCGCGCGGGCCGCGGTACGTGCTCCGGGTCGCCCAGCAGCCGGGTCAGCTCGGTGACCGTGTGCTCCAGGTGGTCCACGCGCTCGCGCGGCGAGCCGAACGGCAGGCCCGCCCTGTCGTGCTCCTCCTTCACATGGCCCGCGCCCAGTCCCAGCTCCAGGCGCCCGCCCGTGAGCTGGTCGGTGGTCGCCACCTCGCGCGCGAGCAGGGTGGGGTTCCACAGCCCGGCGTTGAGCACGAAGGTGCCCAGGCGTGGCCGCTCGGTCGCCTCCGCCGCCGCGACCAGCGAGGGGAACGGCGCGGGCATGCCGAGGTGGTCGGGTACGAGGATGACGTCGTACCCCAGGGACTCGGCCCGGCGGCACTTCTCGCGCCACTCGGCGGCGGAGCCGGGCGAGAGCATGTTGACGGCGAAACGGAACGGACGTGTCATGAAGGCCCCCTTGATCGTTCTTCGCGCCGACCTTACCGGAGGCTGACTCCGCTTAATATCCCGGGCCTGTCACCGGATCCGGGGAGCGCCGCCGGGCCCGTCCGGCTCGGCCGGGCGCCGGGCCACTCCCAGCACACAGGGGGAGACCGGGTTCGGCACCCGGGCCGCCGGGACGTTCAGCCGGCGGTACGCCCCGAGCTCGAAGCCCGCCGCCTCGATCGCCGCCAGCGGATCCCGTGCCGTGTGACAGCCGCCGAAGAGCACCGGCCAGACCGTGGCGTCCAGCACCCGCTGCACCGTCCCCAGCACCGGCCCCTCCGCCCGGCCGTGCTCGAAGAACCGCAGCTCACCGCCCGGCCGCAGGACCCGCCGCAACTCCGCGAGCGCCCGCCGCACATCCCGTACCGAACACAGCACCAGCGACGCCACCGCCGCGTCGAACGCCTCGCTCTTGACCGGCAGCGCCTCCGCCGCCCCCGGCACGACGTCGACCGGGACGCCCGCGCGGACCGCGGCGTCCACCGCGCGTCTGCGCAGCAGCCGTTCCGGCTCGATCGCCACCACCTCGGAGACCGTGTTCGGGTAGTGCGCGAAGTTCAGGCCGTTGCCCGCGCCGATCTCGATCACCCGCCCCGACAGCCCGGCCAGCAGCTCCCGCCGGTGCGCGGCGATGCCGGCGCGTTCGTCGAGGAGCGGGCTGAGCTTCGCGTAGTACCGGGCGAACACCGGATGGTGCACGGAGTCGTGCGGCGTCGTGGTGGACCGGAGCGACATGGCACACCCCTTCCCGGGGATACGGCGGTTATCGCGATTCTTCCCCCGCCAGGCGCACCCGCACCATTCCCGGTGTGTCCGGTGTACCGGTGTCATGGGTGTGGATTGTTCGTTCGGTGCGGGTCTGTCGCCGCCTGCGGCGGGAGTGCCCTGCGGGCACGTCCTCAAACGCCGGACGGGCTGAATGCGCACCTGCATCAGCCGACTCAAGCCTGTCCGGCGATTGAGGACACCGCCGCGCAGCGGTGGTGCGGACGACAACTACCCGCGCCCGGCCACAAGGCCCGCCGGCCCGGCCCACGTGCCGTTCAGCTCCGGTGCCAGCCAGCCGGTCGCCGCGGCGCGGAACTCCGCGGGCGGCAGCGCGCCCGCGCCCTCCGGGATCGCGCCCAGCAGTGGCGCGCCCGCCGCCTCGGGGAGGTCCGCGAGGTTGCAGCGGGCCGCCAGGCCGGGGTCCGCGGGCCAACTGCCGATCACGACACCCTGACAGCGCAGGCCGCGGGCGCGCAGCGCCTCCGCGGTGAGCGCGGTGACGTTGAGCGTGCCCAGCCCGGCCCGTGCCACGAGCAGCACGGGGGCGGCCAGCAGGCCCGCCACGTCCGCCAGTGTCGAACCGGCCTCGTCGAACCGGACGAGCAGCCCGCCCGCGCCCTCGACCAGGACCAGGTCGTGGTCGGCCGCCAGACGGGCCGCGGCCCGCTCGGCCTCGCGCGGCCGCACGGGCGCCCGGCCCGCGCGGCGGGCGGCGGTCCCGGGGGCCAACGGGTCGGGGAATCGGGCGAGTTCGCGGCCCGTCACCGGACCGGCGAGCCGCTGCACCTCCGCGATGTCACCGGGCTCGTCCGGGGTGACGCCGGTCTGGGCGGGCTTGAGCACGGCGACGGTCCGGTGCGCGGCCGTCGCCGCGGCCGCGACGGCCGCGGTGACGACGGTCTTGCCGACCTCGGTGTCGGTGCCTGTGACGACGAGAACTGTCATGTCTTCCACTTCTTTTCGGGGTGCCCCAGGGGTGTCCGCGGCCCGGCTACGCGACCCGCGCGGCGGCGCACACCGCCGCGCAGATCCGGGCCACGTCCTCGTCACCCGTCACATACGGGGGCATCGTGTAGATGAGGTTCCGGAACGGGCGGAGCCACACGCCCTCGCCGACCGCAGCGCGGGTCGCCGCCGCCATGTCGACCTCGTGGTCCAGCTCGACCACGCCGATCGCGCCGAGCACCCGGACGTCCCGTACCGAGGGCAGCGCGACCGCGTCGGCGAGGCCGTCGCGCAGGGCGGATTCGATGCGCTTGACCTCCGTCTGCCAGTCCTGGGACAGCAGCAGGTCGATGGACGCGCACGCGACGGCCGCCGCCAGCGGGTTGCCCATGAACGTCGGGCCGTGGGCCAGCACCGGGACCTCGCCCCCGGAGATGCCCTCCGCGACCCGTGCCGTGCACAAGGTCGCGGCCATCGTGAGATAGCCGCCGGTCAGCGCCTTGCCCAGGCACATCACATCGGGGGTGATCCCCGCATGCCCGGCCGCGAAGAGCCTGCCCGTACGGCCGAAGCCGGTGGCGATCTCGTCCAGGACCAGCAGCACACCGTGCTCGTCGCACGCCTCGCGCAGCACCCGCAGATACACCGGGTCGTGGAAGCGCATCCCGCCCGCGCCCTGCACCACCGGCTCCACGATCACGGCGGCGAGCTCGTGCGCGTGGCGCGCGAGGACCTCCCGCAGGTGCGCCGAGTAGGCGTCCACGGCGTCCGTGTCGTAGTCGTGCGGCGGCGCGTCCGCGAACACCTGCCGGGGCAGCGCCCCCGACCACAGCTCGTGCATCCCGCCGTCCGGGTCGCACACGGCCATCGGCTGCCAGGTGTCCCCGTGGTAGCCGCCGCGCCACGTCATCAGCCGGTGCTTCTCCGGCCGTCCCGCCGAGCGCCAGAACTGGAGGCACATCTTGACGGCCACCTCGACCGACACCGAACCGGAGTCGGCGAGGAAGACGTGTTCGAGGCCTTCGGGAGTGATCTCCACCAGGCGGGCCGCGAGCCGCACGGCGGGCTCATGGGTGAGCCCGCCGAACATCACGTGGCTCATCCGGCCCAGCTGTTCCGTCGCGGCCGCGTTGAGCACGGGGTGGTTGTAGCCGTGGACGGCGGACCACCACGACGACATCCCGTCGATCAACTCGTCCCTGCCGTGGGCCGGTTCGGCGAGCCGCAGCCGCACCCCCGACGCGGAAGCGACGATCAGCGGCTCCTGACGGCCCGGCATCGGGCCGTACGGGTGCCAGACGTGCTGCCGGTCGAGGGCGAGCAGTTCCCCGGAGGCGAGGGGCTCAGGCATTGGGCGGCAGATCCGTCCCCGCGCCCCGGCGGCGTACGGCGACCAGCTCCGGGCGCACCTCGCCCGGGGCACCGACCGGAACCGCTGCCTCCGTCTCAAGGGCTTCCGTCTCAAGGGCGGCTACCTCGGGAGCCGCAGGAGCCTCGGCGCCGCCGTCCCCGCACGGCCCGCAGCCGCCACCGCCGTGCCCGCCGCAGCCGCCGGCCAGGGCGTCGGCGCGGTGCTCGGGCAGGGTCGTGGTGTCCGTGCCCTCCACCTCGAAGCCCGCGTCCTCGATCATCGCCAGGTCGGCCTTGCCCTCCTGGCCCTCACTGGTCAGATAGTCGCCGAGGAAGATCGAGTTGGCCAGGTGCAGCGCCAGCGGCTGCATCGAGCGCAGGTGCACCTCGCGGCCGCCCGCCAGCCGGACCTCCACGTCCGGGCAGACGAACCGCACCATCGCCAGGATCCGCAGCGCGCGCTGCGGGGTGAGGTTCCACTCCTTCGCCAGCGGCGTCCCCTCGAAGGGGATGAGGAAGTTGACCGGCACCGAGTCCGGGTCCAGCTCCCGCAGGGAGAACACCACGTCGACGAGGTCGGCGTCGGTCTCTCCCATGCCCGCGATCAGCCCGGAGCACGCGGACATGCCCGCCGCCTGCGCCTGCTGCACGGTCTCCACGCGGTCGGCGTAGGTGTGCGTCGTGGTGATGTCGCCGTACGTGGCCTCGGAGGTGTTGAGGTTGTGGTTGTAGGCATCGGCACCCGCGGCGCGCAGCCGCTCCGCCTGACCGGCGGAGAGCAGCCCGAGGCAGGCGCACACCTCGACGTCCTCGTTCTGCTCCTTGATCGCCTCGATGGTGCGGGTGACCCGCTCCACGTCCCGGTCCGTCGGCCCGCGCCCGCTGGCCACCAGGCAGACGCGCTTCGCGCCGCCCGCGACACCGGCGGCCGCCGCCTGCGACGCCTCCTCCGGCTTCAGCCAGGTGTACTTCAGGATCCCGGCCGTGGAGCCGAGCCGTTGCGAGCAGTACGAGCAGTCCTCGGGGCAGAGCCCGGACTTGAGGTTGACCAGATAGTTCAGCTTCACCCGGCGCCCGAACCACTTGCGGCGCACCTTGCCCGCCGCGGCCACCACATCGAGCAGTTCGTCGTCGGAGGTCGCCAGTACGGCGAGCGCCTCTTCACGGGTCGGCAGCTCCCGCCGCAGCCCCTTGTCCACCAGCGTGTTCAGCAGGTCCATGGCCGAGATCCTTACGCACCGCACCGCCCCGGGCCAATGGAGATATCGCACAACAGCCGCCTTTTGAGGTGTGTGTATTGCCACACCCTGACCAGGCGCGACGGGGACTACGTTCTATGCACTGCATACAAAGCGGGGCCCTGGGCAGCGCTGTGCTCCCACCCCCCGTCGCCCCACCACGGAAACGACAAGGACGGCCGATGCCCCAGGACCCGTTCGACTGGATCGACCGGCACCACGAGCGCCGCCTCGCCGCCGGTCTGGTGCGGGACCTGCGTCCGCGCCCCGCCGATTCGCCGCTGGTCGACCTGGCGGGCAACGACTATCTGGGGCTCACCCGGCACCCGGAGGTCACCGCGGCCGCGGCCGAGGCCGCGCTGCGGTGGGGCGCGGGGGCGACCGGTTCGCGACTGGTCACCGGCAGCACCGCGCTGCACGCCCGGCTTGAGGAGGAACTGGCCGCCTTCTGCGGGTTCGAGGCGGCCCTGGTGTTCTCCTCGGGCTACGCGGCCAACCTCGCCGCCGTCACCGCCCTCACCGGACCCGCCGACCACGCGACCCTCGTGGTCTCCGACGCCGGCAACCACGCCTCGCTCATCGACGGCTGCCGGCTCGCCCGGGCAGGGACCGCGGTGGTCCCGCACGCCGATCCGGAAGCGGTCCGCAAGACGCTCGACGCCCACGGCGGCCGCGCGCTGGCCGTCACCGACTCCGTCTTCTCCGTCGACGGCGACGCCGCCCCGCTGGCCGAGCTCGCCGACGCCTGCCGGGCGCACGGCGCGGCCCTGCTCGTGGACGACGCGCACGGCCTGGGCGTCCTCGGCGAGGGCGGCCGCGGGGCCGTGCACGCGGCGGGACTCGCCGGCGCGGAGGACGTCGTCGCCACCGTCACCCTGTCGAAGTCGCTGGGCAGCCAGGGCGGTGCGGTCCTCGGCCCGGCCCGGGTGATCAGGCACCTCGTCAGCAACGCCCGCACCTTCATCTTCGACACCGGCCTCGCCCCGGCGGCCGTGGGCGCGGCCCTGGCGAGCCTCGGAGTGCTGCGCCGCGAGCCGCAGCGCGCGGCGCGCGTCCGGCACGTCGCCCGCGAGCTGCACCGCGGGGTGACGGCCGCGGGCCTCGAAGCCGTACGGCCCGACGCGGCGGTGGTGTCCGTACGGGCGCCGTCCCCCGAGGCGGCGGTGCGCTGGGCGGCCGACTGCCGGGAGGCCGGGCTCGCGGTCGGCTGCTTCCGGCCGCCGTCCGTGCCCGACGGCGTCTCGCGGCTGAGGCTGACCGCCCGCGCGGACCTGTCGGACCGGCAGGTCGAGGAGGCGGCCGGCACGGTCGTACGGACCGCACCGGCCGCCTGACGGCTCACGTCGTACGGTCGGGGGGACGGAGGGAGCCGTCGCGCAGTCCTCCGACGAAGGAGGACCAGGCGGCGGAGGAGAGCAACAAGGCGGACAGGGCGGTGTTCTTCGAGTCGCGCACGGCCAGGAGCCCGGGGGCCAGGCCGGCCGTCTCCACGCAGTTGTTCATTCCGGTGCTGTAGCTGCTGCGTCGCCACACTGCGCCGCACAGGGCCGAAGGGGAAGGTACGTACCGAGGCATTGCGGACATGGTGCCTCCTTACGCGCCGTCGTTGATCCCGGCGATGAAATCCAGCGAGTTCTCGTGCGAGAGGGCGTGCGCCCGCAGCGTGGTGAATGCCTCGGCGTACGCCCGGAGGTCTTCTTTCCGCTCGAGGTAGAGGCTACTCGTCAAATGGTCGAGAACAACCACGTCCAGATCAGCAATGCGCGGAAATGAGAAAATAACAAAAGGCCCGGTGATGCCAATATGGCCGCTCCTGGAGAACGGCAGTACATGCAGCCGCACATGACGCTGCGCACCCGTTTCCACCAGATGCCTCAACTGCCCGGCCATGACCTCCCGTCCACCGACCTGGTGGCGGAGCACAGCCTCGTCCAGCACGGCACACAACTCCAGCGGACTGTCGCCGCCCAGCACCGACTGCCGTGCCATGCGCACCCGTACCAGCTTCTCCACCTGTTCCGGCGGCGGGTCGTTGAGCGCCGCACGGGTCACCGCACGGGCATAAGCAGGAGTCTGGAGGAGGCCCGGCACGACCGTCGTCTCCAGGGTGCGTAACCGTGACGCCTCCGATTCCAGGCTGATGAAGTCGAGATACGCCGGGGGCAGCAGATTGCGGTAGGCGTACCACCAGCCCCGGCGGGCGCCCTCCGCATCGGCGGTGCCCGCGCCGCACAGTGCTCCCAGCAGCGCGCGCAGTTCGGGGTCCGACACACCGTAGGCGTCCAGCAGCAGCGCGACGTCCGAGGACTTCACGCCACTGCTGCCCGTCTCGATGCGGCTGACCTTCGACTGGTGCCAGCCCACCGCGTGCGCGGCCTCCAGGCTGGTCAGTCCGGCGAGTTCGCGCTGGCGGCGCAGCTCGCCACCGAGTTTGCGGCGGCGCACCGCGGGTCCGTTTCGCATAGCCCTGCCTCCGCCTGTGATGAACATGGTGTTTCTTGTCAATAGACCACTGTGCCGCCGGAATCCGGTCGCTCGTCGTAGAGTTCACCGCTTCGAGCGACAGATATATGCAGATACTGGGGGATCGCCCGCATCACCCCCATTTCCGGTGGCAGGCTGTCGGACAGAGCCGTCCGGAAGCGCTCTCGACTTCACGACGCATTGCGTCGGAGTCCGCTCCCGGCGGGAAAGGGACAGCGCCATGGCAGATCATCAAGAAGCCACCGTCACCCTGCCGAGCGCCCCCGCCTCGGTCTCCACCGCACGCCGCTATGTGGCCGGCGTGCTCGCGGACTGGGGGCTGCCGGGCGGCACGGAAGCCGCCGAGACCATCCGGCTGATCGTCTCCGAGCTCGCCACCAACGCCGTGCAGCACACCCGCGGCCAGTCGCCCACCTTCACCGTCGAGGTCCGGCTCGAACTCGACCGGCAGCTGCGGATCGGGGTCACCGACAGCCACCCGCGCTTCCCCCGCAGACTGCCCGCCGCCGTCCAGCAGGACAACGGGCGGGGCCTGGTCATCATCCGCTGCCTCACCGCGGAGCGCGGGGGAAGGGTCTTCTTCACCCCGAACCCGGACGGCGGCAAGACCGTGTGGATCTCGATGCCCTGGACCGTGCCCGCCCTCAGCGCCGAACGGTGAGGGCGGGGCCGGGGCCCCGCACGGCGTGCGGGGCCCCGGTGCGGCGTCGCGGCCGCCTTTCGCTGTGTGTGCCGGCGGGTCAGTCCACCCGGCCGTAGCGGACGTTGTTCGTCCAGATCCGCTCCAGGCGGACCACCGCACCCGTCTTGGGCGCGTGCCAGATCCTGCCGTCGCCCGCGTATATCCCGACGTGGTAGATGCCCTGGCCGGAGACGAAGAACACCAGGTCGCCGGCTTCGCGGGCGGCGCGGGGGATGTGGGTGGTCCGGTTGTACTGCTCGGCGGCGGTGCGGGGCAGGCTCTTCCCGGCCCGCTTGAAGGAGTAGAGGGTCAGGCCCGAGCAGTCGAAGCGGTAAGGGCCGGTCGCGCCCCACTGATAGGGGGAACCCTGTTTCGAGGCCGCGATGTGCAGTGCGTTGGTGGCGACGGTCGATGCCTCGGCTCCCGTCGCGCCGCCCGGCACCAGCACCGTGGCGCCGACGGCGGCGAGCGTGAGCGCGGAGGCCGCGCCGGCCCTGGACATCATTGACGGACGTTTGTGCGCGCCCATGTGCCAACCCTTCGTCAGCCGCCTGTGAAGGATGACCTGTCGGGTTCGGGCAGGCGAAGATGCCCGGCCGTGTCAACGGCTTCACCCCAAGGGCCGACCGCACTACTCTTGGTCGTCCCACCGTGCTCGGGTCCTCCATCCCCACCGGTGCGTTCGGTCGACCCGGCATCCAGACAGCGGCGGGGTTCGGCGTCCGCCTGGACCGCCCCGCCGGGATGGCGGGGTCTTGTCGTCGACCGGATCTTGGCGCAGCCCAGGTACGGATTCCGAGCGGAACCAGAGGTATGTGAGGCTGCTCACTCCCGGGCAATTCCGCTGGACACGACGGGGATTGTCCGTTTCGGCGAACCCCTGTTGAGCCCCTGGCCTGGGGGCCCGCGGCACCGCTCCGGCGCGGCGTGCTCGCCCGGTTGAAATCGATCACCGCGCGTCGTCTACGACACCGTCCGGCGTCTGGGGGAGCGGTGTTTATTCGCCCGCCGACCCGTGATCCATGGGCGCGGGCGGGAGTGCGAGCGGGACCGCGCCCCGACGCGCCCGTCGCGCCCCGGCCCGGACCGGCACCGGGCGCGCCAGGCTGCTCCCGGGCAACTCCCGCCCACCGCCCTCGAACGCGGCTGCGAGGGCTTCGCGCGGTCCCGCGCGGGCGACGCGCGCGGTCTGCGGCGCCCGTAGCCCGTCGTACGTGTCATGAGGGTGCGGCGGAGTGATCCGGCCCAGAAGATCCAGTAGATGCAGACGGCAGCGGCACGCGGTCCCGGCCCGGATCGCCGGATCCGTCCCTCCGGCCTCTCCGGTCCCGTGCGACCCCTCTGGCCATGGATGCGCAAAGAGTCAGTTAACGCGTTGGAAAACCTTCCGCTCTAATCTGCAATCCCTGGCTGTCCGATGAAGAACCCCAGGTCAAAGGTTGTAGAACTCTTGTGTGCCCCCGTTGGGTTCCGCTAGGGGGACTGGTTCGTCAGTGAGGTGGACGCATGCAACTCTCCCCGCATGAGCAGGAACGCCTGCTTCTCCATGTGGCCGCCGACGTAGCCGAGAAGCGCCGGGCCCGTGGGGTGCTGCTCAACCACCCCGAGGCGGTGGCCCTGATCACCGTGCACGTCCTCGAAGGCGCCCGCGACGGCCGGACCGTCGCCGAGCTGATGTCCTCCGGGCGCAAGGTGCTCGGCCGCGCCGAAGTGATGAGCGGCATACCCGAGATGATCCACGAGGTCCAGGTGGAGGCCACCTTCCCGGACGGCACCAAGCTCGTCACCGTGCACGAGCCCATCGGCTGAAGGGAAGACCGCCATGATTCCCGGAGAGTTCCTGCTCGCCGACGCCCCCGTCCCCCTCAACCAGGGGCTCCACCGCACCCGCCTCACCGTGCTCAACGCCGCCGACCGGCCCGTGCAGGTCGGCTCGCACTACCACTTCGCCGAGGCCAACCCCGGCCTCGACTTCGACCGCGCCGCCGCCCGCGGCAAGCGGCTCGACATCGCCGCCGGCACCGCCGTGCGCTTCGAGCCCGGCATCCCCGTCGAGGTCGGCCTGGTGCCGATCGCCGGCAAGCGCGTCGTCGAGGGGCTGCGCGGCGAGTGCGGGGGACCGCTCGATGACTGAGCTCAGCCGGGCCGCGTACGCCGATCTGTTCGGCCCCACGGCGGGGGACCGTATCCGCCTCGCCGACACCGACCTCCTCGTCGAGATCGAGGAGGACCGCAGCGGCGGCCCCGGACACGCCGGGGACGAAGCGGTCTTCGGCGGCGGCAAGGTCATCCGGGAGTCCATGGGCCAGTCCCGCGCGACCCGCGCCGACGGCGCCCCCGACACCGTCATCACCGGCGCCGTCGTCCTCGACCACTGGGGCGTCGTCAAGGCCGACATCGGCATCCGCGACGGCCGCATCACCGGCATCGGCAAGGCCGGCAACCCCGACACCATGGACGGCGTCCACCCCGACCTCGTCATCGGCCCCGAGACCGAGATCATCGCGGGGAACGGCAGGATCCTCACCGCCGGGGCCGTCGACGCCCACGTCCACTTCATCTGCCCGCAGATCGCGGACGAGGCCCTCGCCTCCGGCGTCACCACGCTCGTCGGCGGCGGCACCGGCCCGGCGGAGGGCAGCAAGGCCACCACCATCACCCCCGGCTCCTGGCACCTCGCCCGGATGTTCGAGGCGATGGAGGGCTACCCGCTGAACGTCGGCTTCCTCGGCAAGGGCAACACCGTCTCCTACGACTCCATGCGCGCCCAACTGCGCGCCGGGGCCGTCGGCTTCAAGATCCACGAGGACTGGGGCGCGACCCCCGCCGTCATCGACGCCTGCCTGTCCGTGTGCGAGGAGAGCGGCGCCCAGCTCGCCATCCACACCGACACGCTCAACGAGGCGGGCTTCGTCGGCGACACCCTCGCCGCGATCGCCGGGCGCTCCATCCACGCGTACCACACCGAGGGTGCGGGCGGCGGGCACGCGCCCGACATCATCACCGTCGTCTCCGAGGCCAACGTCCTCCCCAGCTCCACCAACCCGACCCGCCCGCACACCGTCAACACCGTCGACGAACACCTCGACATGCTGATGGTCTGTCACCACCTCAACCCCGCCGTGCCCGAGGACCTCGCCTTCGCCGAGTCCCGCATCAGGCCCGGCACCATCGCCGCCGAGGACGTCCTGCACGACCTGGGCGCCATCTCGATCATCTCCTCCGACTCCCAGGCGATGGGCCGCGTCGGCGAGGTCGTGCTGCGCACCTGGCAGACGGCGCACGTGATGAAGCGGCGGCGCGGCGCCCTGCCGGGGGACGGGGCCGCCGACAACCGGCGGGCCCGGCGCTACGTCGCCAAATACACCATCAACCCGGCCGTCGCGCAGGGCCTCGACCACGAGATCGGCTCCGTCGAGACCGGCAAGCTCGCCGACCTCGTGCTGTGGGAACCGGCGTTCTTCGGCGTCAAGCCGCTGCTCGTCATCAAGGGCGGCCAGATCGCGTACGCGCAGATGGGCGACGCGAATGCGTCCATCCCCACCCCGCAGCCGATCCTGCCGCGGCCCATGTACGGCGCCGTGGGCCGCGCCCCCGCCGCCAACTCCCTGAACTTCGTCACCCAGTGGGCCCTCGACGACGGCCTCCCCGAGCGGCTCGGCCTCGGCAAGCGCTTCACCCCGATCCGCAGCACGCGCGGCGTCACCAAGGCGGACATGCGCAACAACGACGCACGCCCCCGGGTGGAGGTCGACCCCGACACGTTCACCGTCACGGTCGACGGCGACGTGATCGAACCACAGCCGGTGGCGGAACTGCCCATGGCACAGCGCTACTTCCTCTTCTGATGACAGCTGGGAAGACCGGTGCGCCGTCGGGCTCGCGGGCCGCGCTGCTCGTCCTCGCCGACGGGCGCTTCCCCGCCGGAGGGCACGCGCACTCCGGCGGCGCCGAGGCCGCCGTCAAGGCGGGCCGCGTCCGGGATGCGGGCACCCTGGAGGCGTTCTGCCGGGGGCGGCTGCACACCGCGGGGCTCACCGCGGCCGGGCTCGCCGCCGCGGCCGCCGCGGGCCTCGACCCGCTCGCGCTCGACGAGGCCGCCGACGCCCGCACACCCTCACCGGCCCTGCGCGCCGCCGCGCGCCGGCTCGGGCGCCAGATGACCCGTGCCGTACGGGCCACGTGGCCCTCGCCCGAGCTGGAAGCGCTGGTCGCGGCCCGGCCGCGCGGCGCCCACCAGCCGATCGTGCTCGGGCTGGCCGCCCGCGCCGCCGGACTGACTCCGCTGGACGCCGCGTACGCCGCCGTCTACGAGTCGGTCGGCGGGCCCGCGACAGCGGTCGTACGGCTGCTCGGTCTCGATCCGTTCGAGGCGACGGGCGTCCTGGCCCGGCTGGCACCGGAGCTGGACGCGGTGGCGGCACGGGCGGCCGACGCGGCGGGCGAGGGGCTGGACGCGCTTCCGGCGTGCGCGGCACCGCTGCTCGACATCACGGCGGAGGTGCATGCGGCGTGGCCGGTGCGGCTGTTCGCGACGTAGGGGGCATTTCCCCTGTCCCGCCCCTTCCCGGCCGTGTCGACCTGCGGCTCCACCGCGTGAGGGGGAGACCCCGGCCCCCCGAAGCGGCTGCGCCGCTTGTCCTCGATCGCCGGACGGGCGAAGCGCGGTCCGCGGGTCCGCGGCGGAGCCCCCACGCGGCTGCGCCGCACATCAGACGCGGCCGGCAAGGGGCGGGACAGGGGGACAGAACCGACCCGCACGACGACCACCGACCTCCCGGGAGGGAAACCATGCATCTGGACCACGACGACTCCGGCTACCCCCAGCGCCACACCTACAGCGCCGCCCACCCGCTCCGCGGCGACGGCTCGCGCCGCGCCCTGCGGATCGGCCTCGGCGGACCCGTCGGTTCCGGGAAGACCGCCACCGTCGCCGCGCTCTGCCGTGAGCTGCGCGACCGGCTGTCCATCGCCGTCGTGACCAACGACATCTACACCCGCGAGGACGCCGAATTCCTGCTCCGCAACGCCGTGCTGCCGCCCGAGCGCATCACGGCCGTCGAGACCGGCGCCTGCCCGCACACCGCGATCCGTGACGACATCTCGGCCAACCTCGAAGCCGTCGAGGACCTGGAGGACGCGGTCGGGCCGCTGGACCTGATCCTCGTCGAGTCCGGCGGCGACAACCTCACCGCCACCTTCTCCAAGGGGCTCGTCGACGCGCAGATCTTCGTCATCGACGTCGCGGGCGGCGACGACATCCCGCGCAAGGGCGGCCCCGGCGTCACCACCGCCGACCTGCTCGTCGTCAACAAGACCGACCTCGCCCCCTACGTCGGCGTCGACCTGGCGGGCATGGCCCGCGACGCCAAGGCCCAGCGCGGGGAACTCCCCGTCGCCTTCACCTCCCTCGCCACCGAGGGCGGCGTCGGTCCCGTCGCCGACTGGGTACGCGCGCAGCTCGCCACCTGGACCGCCGGATCCCGATGACCCTCGCACCCGTACGGCCCGAGCCCGCCGCGGGGGTCCGGGCCGCCGCCCGGATCGTCGCCACCCCCGACGGCAGGGGCGGCACCGCCCTGCCCGTCCTCGACGGCGCGGGTCCGTTCGCGCTGCGCAGGCTCCGGGCGTCCGGGCCCGAGGCGCGGGTGGCCCTCGTGGGCGCGATGAGCGCGCCCCTCGGCGGCGACCGGCTCACCCTCACCGCCGAGATCGAGGACGGCGCCGCCCTGCGCTTCTCCACCACGGCGGCGACCATCGCCCTGCCCGGCCGTACGGGCGAGCCGGCCACGTACGACACCCGGATCCGCGTCGGCGACGGGGCCACGCTGCACTGGCTGCCCGAGCCGCTGATCTCCGCCCGGGGCAGCGACCTGCGCAGCACCACCCGGGTCGAACTCGCGCCGACCGCGCGGCTGGTGCTCCGCGAGGAGCAGATCCTCGGCCGCGCGGGCGAGCCGCCGGGCCGGCTGACCGCACGGCTGACGGTCCACCGCGCCGGCCGCCCGCTCTTCGACCAGGAGCTGTCGTACGGGCCCGGGGCGCCCGGCTGGGACGGCGGCGCGGTGCTCGGCGGCCACCGGGCCGTGGGGCAACTCCTCGTCGTCGACCCGGCCTTCGAGGACGCCCCGGTGGAGCCGCGCCCGCTCGGCGCGACGGCCGCCGTCACCCCGCTCGCCGGGCCGGCCGCCGTGGTGTGCGCGGTCGCCCCGGACGGCCTCCAGCTCCGAAAAGCACTGGAAGCAGGCGACTTGACGGCAGATCGCACCATGCGGGCGATTTGATGCGACGGGGGTGAACGGCGACACATGTGGCGCCTTTTGTGTCGTCATTCTTACGGATTAGTAAAGAAACCCCTGTGGAACCTGTCCTTTATGGCAAGGGAGACGGAAGGATCCCAGCAGCAGCATTGCGATCATCGCCGCGCCACGCGGCGCATCAGCAGGGGGATTCCTACGTGAGACCTACATCAATACTCGGCGCGGCCGGCACTGCGGTGACCGGCGCGCTGGTGGCCGGGTTCCTGACCGCCCCGGCAGCCGGCGCGGTCGACCGCGTGCCGGGCGGCGCCGCCGAGGCGCACGGTGTGCAGGTCGCCGCCGCGAAGGCGGCGAAGTCGGGCATCAAGTGGCAGGACTGCCCTGCCGACTGGGCCCTGGAGAAGCCGATCGAGTGCGGTTTCGTCACGGTGCCCGTGGACTACCGCAAGCCGAACGGCCGCACCATCAAGATCGCCGTGGACCGGGCCCGGTCCACCGGCACCACCGCCGAGCGCCAGGGCTCGCTGATCTACAACCCCGGCGGCCCCGGCGGCTCCGGCATGCGGTTCCCCAAGCGGATCACGACCAAGAGCCCGCTGTGGACCAAGACCGCCAAGGCGTACGACTTCGTCGGCTTCGACCCGCGCGGCGTGGGCCACTCCGCCCCGATCTCCTGCATCGACCCGCAGAAGTTCGTGGCGGCGCCCAAGGCCGACCCGGTGCCCTCCAACGAGGCCGACAAGCTCGCCCAGCGCAAGCTGGCCCGGCAGTACGCCGACGGCTGCGCCCAGCGCAGCGGTGACCTCCTGCCCTACCTCACGACGGCCAACACCGCCCGTGACATCGACGTCGTGCGTGCCGCCCTCGGCGAGAAGAAGCTCAACTACCTGGGCGTCTCCTACGGCACCTACCTCGGCGCCGTCTACGGCACGCTCTTCCCCGACCACGTCCGCCGCCTGATCGTCGACAGCGTCGTCAACCCGGCGCAGGAGAACATCTGGTACCAGGCCAACCTGGAGCAGGACGTCGCCTTCGAGGGCCGCTTCAAGGACTGGGAGAAGTGGGTCGCCCAGCACGACGCCGTCTTCCACCTCGGCAGCACCCAGGCCAAGGTCCAGCAGGGCTGGGAGAAGATCCGCGCCACCGCCAAGAAGAACCCCATCGGCGGGGTCGTCGGCCCGGCCGAGCTCATCAACTTCTTCCAGAGCGCCGCGTACTACGACTCCTCGTGGGTCCCGGTCGCCGAAGCCTGGAGCAAGTACGTCGCCGGTGACAGCAAGCCGCTGATCGCCGCGGCCGGCCCGAACCTGGCCGACAAGACGGCCAACATCGCCGCGGAGAACGGCAACGCCGTCTACACCGCGGTCGAGTGCGCCGACGCCAAGTGGCCCACCAACTGGAAGAAGTGGGACCGGGACAACACCCGCGTCAACCGCCAGGCCCCCTTCATGACCTGGTCCAACGCCTGGATGAACCTCCCCTGCGCCACCTGGAAGGCCCCGCAGGGCACGCCCGTCGAGGTCGCCACGCACAAGGGTCTGCCGAAGACGCTCATCGTCCAGAGCACGCGTGACGCCGCCACCCCCTACGCGGGCGCGGTCGAGCTCCACAAGCGCTTCCAGGGCTCGCGTCTGATCACGGAGCAGGGCGCCGGTTCGCACGGCGTCACGGGCCTCGTGAACCCCTGCATCAACTCCCGTGTCGACGCCTACCTCCTCGAAGGCAAGGTCGACAGCAAGGACGTCACGTGCGCCCCGCACGCCGTCCCGGAGCCCCCGAAGGCCACTGCAGCCAAGTAAGGCCAAGGCGCTGCCGGTCAGAGCCCGAGGACAAGAGATCGCGCCCCGGCCCGTCAGGGACCGGGGCGCGATCGCTTTGCGACATTCGGCGAGGCGTCTCGGCTGCTGCCCGCATGGGCGCGATGCCTGCATTTGATCGCACTTTCTTGCGTATCCGTGGGGTTTCTTGCAGCGGTCCGCCTTGATCATCTCCCATTTTTCTCCCACCCTCGCGGGCTGAGCCGGGCCCAGGCCGCCAACTTGGGAGGTTGGGGGTGCGGCCTGGGCCCGGCGTCTTGGGCCGCAGTAAGTGCGCTTGCGGCGGGGGGTGGGGCTTCCGGATTTGCGGCTGCTCCACTGAGGGCATCTTGATATATCAAGACTGGAACGGATTCCTAGCCTGATCTCTCCACAGGTGATCATCTAGGGGTCGGCATGGCGGAGGCGCGGCACCGTTGTATTGCCGCTGACCTCGTGCGCCGGATCAACGAGGGTGAGTGGCTGCCTGGTGCACAACTGCCGTCACGGGTCAGCCTTGCGAGTGAATATCACGTACACGAGCAGACGGTGCGACTGGCGGTCACGCTGCTACGGCAGCAGGGCGTTCTCGAAGGGGAGAAGCGCCGACGGCTGTTCGTCGCGCATCCTCCTGTCATGCGCGCCCTCACTAATCCGGACGCCGAATGGCCCTATGTCTCCGAGCTCACAGATACGTCGCCCCGGCGGGCAACGGAGGACCTTGCCTGTCGGCTCGGGGTTCGCCTCGGCGCGGTGCTGCAGCACGAGGCGGCTGAGTGCATGGATCCTGGTGGCCGCTCGGCGATGCTGATTTCGTCGTGGTGGCGGGGCGACCGCCGTCCGCACGCTTTCGCGACCGTCGAGGTCGGTGTGGTCGCGCTTGACGTAGTCCAGGCCGCAGCGCTGGGCTTGCCGGTGGACACCTTGGCGTACAGGCTTGTCAGGACCCGGCTGGGTGCAGATGGGCGTGCGACGGAGACGGCGGATCTGGTCTTGCCGATGGACCGGTGGGTGCTCAGGCTGACGCTCTCTGACCATCAGTAACCCCCGTTACATGTTTAGGATGAAACTGTCTCACGGATCCTTCATGCGTGGCAGGCATATGCGCTACGCATAGCTCCTACACAGGACGGCGTGCCCCAACTGTCCTCTTCTGCCGCGGGTGTCTGCAGCCGCAGTCGCAGCGGAGGGTCTCCACGGGCACCTCGTGGTCGGGTGCTCCGATGCGGCGGATTTCGGTGTTGCCGTGGCACAGTCGGTGCTGCCCGAGCCGGCATTCGGGGGTGATGTACGCAGGGCGATGGGCTACGGACACAGTTCCGCTTCCGGCTGGGGGGCTGTCGGCCTGCGTGAGGGCGCCCAGGAGTTCTTCGGGGGTGGCGAGCTTCCATCGCCAGGAGAGCCGTTGGAGCCAGTACGGTCCGGGCGGCTGGGTGCGTGCTGGGGGCGGCAGCGGCAGGTAGTTGCCTTGCCCGAGGGCGCGGGTGCCGGGGAATTCCCAGGATGCTGTGGTACCGGGTGGGACGAGGACGTACATGCGGCGTTCGCCGGGCTCGACAATGACGGTGCCGATGGCGTCCCCGAGGTGTTCGGCCGCTACGAGTCCGAGGTATCGGGTCATGCGGATGGCATCCCAGTCGTGACCGACGGGGGCCAACTCGCCGCCAGTGCCAGTGAGCGTGTGCATCACGGAATCCTTGCCGCCGTGGGGTCAGATGATGCGACGGTAGGCGCGATGGGCCATTCGGACCCGGACTGCCAGTCCGGGGTGCCTGGCTGTCCGGGTGGCCGGTCGAGGCCGAGGCGTTCGGCGAGGGCTTCGACCTGTCGCCGGTAGGTGGGTCTGACGCGGCGTCGGAGATCAGTCGCCATCTGGCGGGCGAGGGGGCTGCGGGCGCAGTCTTCGGGGGCTAGCTGTTCGAGGTCGAGGAGGTGGACGAGGACGGCGGCGTCTTCTCTTCGCAGGTCGTAGCAGCGGGCGACCTCGAGTGTGAAGGTGAACTGCCGCTCGATGGAGAGGACCCGGGTGATGTCGATCTGGTCGGCGCATCGGAGCCCTTCGCCTGCTTCCCCGGCGAGCATTTCGATGCTCAGCAGGTGGAGGGCGACGTTGGTCGGCCCGAAGACAGTCCATCCCGTGTTTCCTTCGCCGGCTTGCTCGGCTAGGGGCTGGGCTCTTCGTTCAAGGCGGTGTCGGGCTTTCCACCAGTCTCTCCGGCGGGCGGTGGCGGTTACGGCGACGAGCTCGAGGGCGCCGGCCAGTGCCTGCCGGCCGGAGCTGGCGGGGGTGCTGATGAGCTGTTCGGCGGCTTGGGTGGCGACTTGTTCGGCACCTTCGGTCTCGTCCTGGGCGAGGAGGACGTGACCGAGGTTCCATTGGGCGGCGGCGATGCGCAGGGGGTCGTCGGCGTCTTCGGCGGCGCGGAGGGCTCGGTCAGCGACGAGGAGGGAGAGGTCGACACGGCCGGTGCGGCGGCAGTAGGAGCGGAGGAGTCCGTAGAGGTCGGCTGCGGCACGAAGGGTCTCCCGGCGGGCGTGCTCGTCGTTGCCGGTCCGGTGGGTGCGGACGGTGTGTTCGGTGTCGGCGAGGAGGGCAGGGAGAGTCTCGGCTGCGTCCGTGTACCGGGTCGGTGAGGTCTGCCACAGGCGCCAGGCGGCCTCTACGCGCTCGCGGAGTACGGTCGGGTCAACGGCCTCTTGGCGGCAGGGGATTGTGTAGCCCATGAGGACGCGGGCGACGTCGGGAGCGGTGTGCTGGGGATGGTGCTGCTCATCCGGTGCGTGGTGGTCCAGTAGCGCGGCGACGGGGACGCCGATTTCGCGGGCGAGGGCGACGAGAACCTCTAAAGAGGGTGCTTTGCTGCCGCGTTCGATCTTTGAGAGGTAGTCCTCGGTGATGCCGCACAGGCCGGCGATGGCGGCTTGGGATCGGCTGCCGTTGCGGCGTCGCCAGTAGCGGATGCGTGCGCCGACGGGGAGTTCGCTGGTCATTCGGGCCCCTGACCTGGTGGTTACCGTTCTGGAGTTCACCGTAGCGCCGCAGAGTGGCTGAGAGTGACCTCGTCTGCTCGTTCGTGTGACAGCCTTGCTCCGTTGGCGGACGGCAGGAGGGGTTGTATGGGGCTGCGCCGGGTCGTGTTGTGGGATGTCGATCACACGCTGATCGATACGCGGGGGGTGGGCCGGGACCTGTCCATGGCGGCGTTCGAGCGGGTCACCGGGCGGCAGATGGAGAGGCAAGCGCGGATCGATGGGATCACCGAGGCGGTGATCTTCCGGGAGACGGCCAGGCTCCACGGGCTGGACACGGATCGCGGTGACTTCGAGCGGTTCGCCGCAGCGCTGGCGGAGGCGCATGTCCGGCGGGCGGCGGACCTGCGGGAGCGGGGCCATGCACTGCCTGGAGCTGCTGCGGCCCTGGACGCCCTGGCCGCAGTAGACGGTGTCGAGCAGACCGTGGTCAGCGGCAATGTGCGGGCAGTGGCGGAGATCAAGCTCGCCGCTTTTGGTCTCGACCGGCACATCCGGTGGGATTTGGGCGCCTACGGGGAGGATGCCGACGAGCGTCCCGAGCTGGTGCGGATCGCCCTTGGGCGCGCAGGCTTCACCGCGACGGACGCGGTCCTGGTCGATGACACGCCTGCAGGGGTCGAGGCGGGGCTGGTGAACGGCGTCCGGGTCGTGGCCGTGGCGACGGGCCGCAGCACAGCCGCCGAGCTTGCGGAGGCGGGCGCCGACGTGGTCCTGGCTGACCTGACAGACACGGAGGCTGTTGTCAGTGCTCTCTCGTAGGCTGCTCGTATGTCCTTGCTTGGTTCCGGCTGCGGTTCTGTGCGGCCTGCGTCGGCAGTAAATGCGGCGATTCGTGCGTTTTTGTGTGCACGCAGGGGGCGTGGGCTGCGGCCGGAGGAACGGCGGGTGTACGAGGAACTGCGGGCCGAGTGGCTGGAGGCCGAGGAGCGGGACCGGTACAGCGCGGCGGCGTGATCCAGCCGCACCTGGCGGCGGGCTCCGTGCCATGAGTGCACCCCACGGCAGCGGCGCGGAGCCCACGCGCCTGGCGTGAGCAGATGCCCCGCCTCTGCAAGGCGGGGCATCTACGTGTGCGGGCCGCACCACCAGCGCCGCACTCCCCAGAGCCGGAGTCAGCAACCAGGGAGGCGTCACCAACGATAGGCACTTGACGCGGAGTTCGGAGCAGAGACCGGCTCGTGGAACACCGCCGCATCAATCGTCTCGGCCAGGCGTGCAGGGCCGGCGGCGTCATGCAAACGTCTGCTCCAGTACCGCGGCGATTCCCGCGTCATACCCCTCCGGCAAAGCCGTGAGATCTTTGCGGTCGCGCGTCCTGGCCAGCCCGAAATACCGCTCGATGTGGGCCACGGGCGTTCCGTCGCCCAGCACCGCCTCGATTGCAGCGTGGCGCAGGTCGTGAACGCCCGCGCTGATTCCGGCTGCCGCTGCGACGCCGCGTACCAGTTGGACGAACCGGGTCGAGCTCAGCCCGGGCAGGAGATAGCCCCCGGGGCCGGTGTTCTGGGTCTTCAGGCAGGTGTCGAGGGCGGTGCCGGCCGTGGGGGCGATGCGGATGGTGCGTGGGCGCCGCGCCGCGCGGATCTGTAACTGCCCGGTGTCCGGCCGGTAGTCGGCGGTCTGCAGCGCCTCGGCCTCGATCGGCCGCAGGCCAGCGAGGAGGAGCAGCGAGATGGCGGCGTGTACCGGGGCGTCGTCGCGGGCCTGGGCGAGGACGGCGCGGGCGTCGCCGACGGTGAGAAGCGCGCGGTGGGGTGGCAGCAGCATCGCGGTCTCCGGGGGGCTTCAGGGGCCTCGCACCATAGCCGCGGAGACAGACGCCATGCGCCAGAACGCGAGAACGTGTAGCACCTGCTAGCGCATAACGTCCATGACTTATGTGCTGGTGGCGCCGAAGCCGTCCCACGGCGAGCCGTACTGCTGCTCAACCTGGAGCATGACGGCCGGCGGCCGGGAGCGGTACGCGACGAAGCTGGGCGCGCTCGAATGAGGCTCCAATGCGTTGCAGCTCCGGCACAGCAGACCCCGGACGAGACCGGTCTCGTGGCAGTGATCGACGACTAGGTTTCCGCGGCGGGCACTGCACATGGCACAGGCGCCACCCTGCCATCGCCGCAGAGCATCGATGGGCGACAAGTGCTCCGGTATGGGCCCCTCGGGAACGATCCAGGCGTGGCAGGACGGAATGCCTTGAAGGTGAAGCAGCTCAGCCTCGGCGAAGCTGGGCCGGCCCTGAAGCGAGCCGTCCAGCCAGGCCGCGTCGGCTTCGTCGCGGCGGCGCAGTTCTTCCCTCGCCCATTGCAGATCAGGTTTCACAGGCCGATGTCCTCCGATGCGGCGTCGGACCAACGGTCGGCTTCTTGGATGTAGCCCCAGAACACTGGGCTGTTGGCTGCGTGTCCGGACTGGGCTCGGATTTTCTCCTCGCGACGCCCGGCCTGCCGCGACGTGGTGATGAAGCCGGCTCGCATGCTGTGCCCGGTGAGTCGGACGCTGAGTCCGGCGCGTTCGGCGCTGCGGGCGATGATCTCGCGGCAGGCTGCCGGGGAGAGCGGGTCGGTGCCAACCGCGCCATGGACGCTGATGGGCAGGAACGCGGGCCCGGCGGTGAGTCCGGCGGCGGCTTTCCAGGTGAGCCAGGCGCGGACGGGGCAGGTGTCGGGGTGCTTGCCGTAGGCGACGACGACGTCTCGGGGCGGGCGGCCTTTGACAGCGGGGACGTGTACGTCGAGGCCGCGGCTGACGAGTGTGATGCCTTCGGCGCGGAGGGCGGCGACTTCGGCGGAGCGGCCTGCGATCCCGAAGGTGAGGAGCCAGAGGGCACGGTCACGGAGTCCGGCGAGTCCGGCCGGGACGGCGGCGTGCATCTGCCGGAGCTGTTCAGGTGTGACGGCGGCGGCCTTGCCTCGGCCGCGGGCGACGCGTTCGGGATCGGCCTTCAGCGGCTTGAGCGCCTGGCGCGCGGCAACGGTCGCGGCCTTGGGAACCTCGGCGCCCTGCGCCCGCGCGGTGACGGTGACGCCGGTGATGCGCCGGTCGATGCTGTTGGGGGCGGCGAGCTTGATGGTGTCGAGCCAGACGACGAACCCGACGAGAGTGCCTTTGGTGACGGCGGTCAACGGCAGTGTGTGGCCGGTGCGTTCGGCTAGCCAGTCATGGAACTCGGCCCAGAGTGCCCAGTCGTTGGCGTAGCCGCGTTTCGTGTTGTGGGGGCGGATGGCGTCGAGGTGTTCTTCGGCGGCCTGTTCCATGGCGGCGAGGACGGCGAGAGTCGCCGGGTCGTAGACGACAGGGGCCGTGGTCGACTGGCAGGGGACGAGGTCGGTCACACCTCCTCCAGTGAGCATCCATACTGAGCAGCCAAGTTCCGGACTGTCAGACAGGGGAAAGGGTCGCCAGTCATGAGGCAGCGAGGCCCATCCTCTCCCTCTCTGTAGGGGATCCAGTTGTGATAGGCCAGCACCGAGAGATCTTGGAACATGGCCGCCCGTGGTGCACCGCTTGCACGAATGACCTCTTCGAGGCGGTCGATGAGATCGGTCATGCGCGCCGCCTACCTGCAAGCGCAACCTCGATGGAGTCCATCGCGGCGTTCCATCCCTTGCCGTGCGCGACGTCCTCGTCCTGGGTACCGAGGATGCAAGGGGCGGTCCTGGCGCACGCTTCCCACACGTGGGACATCCGCAGCTGTACGTGCTTCTCAATGGCGCCCATCACCGTGTCGATCTCCCACTGCACGGCGGGGCTCATCTTCGTGTGGCAGCAGATGATCGATGCGACCACCTCGGCCAGCTCCTCGCGCGTCATCGGGACATCCCCGGACTGATCACTATCAAGGATCTGAGACATGCTCAATTATACCAATTCTGGGCGCCGATATGGCATCTTATCAAGGGCCAACTCCCTTGCATCGGCTGCGAGAAGCATGGGGTACCGAGGGTTCGGGTGTCCCAGGCCCGGGCATGAAAATGCGCCCTCGACCGGTCCCAGAGGACCGATCGAGGGCGCATCCCCTGAGGCGCTGTCAGAGGGCCAGGACGACAGCCAGGACGAGGTGCAGAGCGACGACCAGCATGCGGGATCACCTCCCTTCCTCGTTCTGGGCGGAGCGTCGGGAGATCAGGGCTGGATCTCGCGGTCCGGGAGGCGGCCCTTGATGTGGAAGGTGTGGAGCTCGTCGAGCTTTTCCCGCTGGGCGTCATGGCTCTCACGCAGGAGACCGAGTTCTTCCATGACGGCGTCGTGGGTCTCCAGGGCGCGCTTCTCGCTGTCGCGGCCGAGGAGGACCTGTCCGACCATCAGCAGTGGCAGCGCGATGAGCTGGATGCCGTTCGACCAGTAGAGAAGCTGGGCCATGGTCGCGGGGAAGGCCAGCGGGAGCAGGCTGTACACGGTCAGCAGGTAGCAGGCCCACATCGTGCCGAAGGCGAGGGTCGCCCGGCGTGCGATCCCGTCGTTGATGCGGGTTATGCCGTTCATGGCGCTCCAGTTCTCATACGTCGATGCCGCGGAGGAGTGTGCGGACTTCGTCCGGTACGGGTTCCGGGGCGCGAGGGGGTTCCTGGCCCAGGCCGCGGATGTGGCCGACGAGGCGGCGTACCCAGATGTGGAGGTAGTCGATCGTCACGTCCTGCGCGGCGATCCGCTCACGCTGCCGGTCGGCTTCGGCCTCCTGGCGATCGATGCGGTCTTCGAGGCGCTGGATGGCTTTGCCCTGCTGTTCGGAGACCACGACGAAATCGTCCCGGCGCTCCTGGCGGGGGGTTCTTCGTGCGGCGAGGGCTGCCCAGACGCCGCACGCCGCGGTGGCCAGCGATACCCCGATGGAGGTGGTGGTCTCCGGGCTCATGGGCGGGTCCCGAATCTCCGGTTCGGGCACGGGTGTTCGGCCCAGCCGGCGACCACGATCACCGGTATGGCGATCACTGTCCAGATCACTGCCGCGATCCAGCCCCGGGGGAACACTGCCAGTGGCCACCAGCTGGCCAGATAGGCGAGCGTCCAGGGGATGACGATCAGTACGAGAGCGAGGAATCCGGGCCAGTCTCTGCCCTGCGGCAGCCACGCCGCGACGACAGCGACTGCCCCTGCGGCGATCCAGGCCCACGCCCAGACGGCCAGCGGGAAGAGCCCGAGGAGGAGGGCGAGGCCCCGCCGGTCGGGCTGGGGGGAGACGAGCTGCCCGTAGCCGTACAGCGCCCAGACCGTCCCGTAGGAGAGGAGGATCGTGCCGCGGCGGCCGAGCATCCGGCGCAGGTGGTGGACCGCTCTGCGCATCAGGTGTCCGTGGACCGGGCCGGCTGCGCGAGGGGTGCGGTCGGCGAGGCCGGGGAGACCTGGCCGCGGGTGAGGAAGGCCAGGAGGCTGAGGACGACGGCGTTGAGGGAGCCGACCGTCTCAGGGGCCACATGGAAGTGGCAGGCGGCGAGGAGCGCCACGCCTGCGCCGACGAGGCCGGTGAACGCCGCCGGGGCGACAGGGCGGGTGAGGGCCGCGGTGATCGCGGCGAACACCGCGCTGATGGCGGCGACGATCGCACCGGCCTGGTCAGAGCTCAGGCCGATGCCGAACGTCATGAGGAGGGACAGGACGGCACTCACAAGTCCGAGGATCATCGCGGGCTCGCGTCCGAGGATTCGCATGGTGGTCACCAGGTTTCGATCGCGTAGGTGACGCCGGCGGTATCCGTCTGGAGGCTGACCTTCACATCGCTGCCGGTGAGCTGGACATCGACGGTGCCCTGGGCGGCGGCGACGGCCACCTGATGGATACTGCGCCAGCCAGAGCCGTTGTGGATGGCCACACGGACGTCACCCGTCGGCGAGGCTGCGGCGATCTGGTCCATACCGAGATGCAGACGCCGGGTGTAAGTGTCCCAGGCGGTGCCGGACGGGACGAGGACCACAGTGGGCTGTGGGCCCGGGACGACTTGGCCGGTGATCCATTGAGGCATGTCGGTCTCCTGGGGGTTCGAGGGGTTCTGGAAGGACAGGGCCCAGGCGCGGAGTTCATCGGTGCTGCCGAGGTGGCAGTAGTCGCGGTCGACCCCGGCATCGCTGTACTGGTGGAAGAGCCAGTCGGCCTGGATGCCGGGGTCCCCTGCCGTGCGTCCGGCGGTGGCGATCCACAGGAAGTCGCCGCAGAAGCCGGTGGTGTCGACGTTGCGCCAGTAGTCGGCATTGGCGTACACGCCGACCGGGTTCTGTGCCAGCCTGGACTTCACGTACCGGAGCCAGGCGTCCTTGTACGCGGCCTGGGTCGCGTGATCGACGCTCTGGTTGGCGGGATCGTAGCCCTCCCAGTCGAGGACCACCACGTCACCGGGCTGCCACGAGACCTGGCCGAGGAAGAAATCGGCCTCCGCCTGGACGCTGTTGCCCATGTGAGGGTAGTGATAAGCACCCCAGACCAGCCCGGCGGCTTTCGCGTGGTCGCGCTGCGCCGCCCACTTCGGGTTCTGGTAGCCCAGGCCCTCGGTGATTTTGACGAAGGCGAAGCTGAGTCCCGACGTGTCGGGGGCCGAGGGCTGGTAACTCGCCCAGTCCTGCCCGTAGATGCCCATCTCAGCCGCCCTTCTTCGCCGTGGCGGCGAGCATGTGCGCGTGGATGCGGTCGATGCGGGTGCGGGCCTCGGCCGCGACCATCGGGTCTCGGATGATCGTGGTCTGGTTGTCCTGGAGCGTTTCACCGCTGGTGGACCAGTTCGTCGAGCCGGTCACCACGTCCAGGCCGTCGACGACCAGCATCTTCATGTGCTGGATGGCACCGCGCTCGGAGCGGCCGATGGCGATGGACGACGCCGGGTATGCCTCGCGGGCGAGCAGCCTCCTCTCGTGGATGCCGCCGGCCTGGCTGGAGTCGAGGGTCAGCTGCACGAAGACATGCTCGTCCGTCAGCTTGCGGTGGAGGGCGTCGGCTATCTCGTCGTCGTCGAATCCGTAGACGGCGACGACGAGCGAGGCGGTGGCGGACTGGATGAGGTCCAGCAGCGCACCGTGGATGTCGTCCACCGGGCTGTACAGGGTGCGGACGAGCGCGGGGTAGCCGGGCGGGAAGCCGCCGGTCTTGTGCCGGTCGAGCGCGTCGAGGGAGTTGAGCGCCATCACAGCCCCTTCGCGGCAAGCCACGTCCGGGCGGCCGTGGCGAGAGCGTGATCGACATCAGTGGGTGCCGGCGTCGGGACGGGGACGGGCGCCGGGCTGGTGAGCGGCACGAAGACGGTGGCGTCACCCTGCTCGGCCAGGAGCCGGCCGAGGTCGTCGAAGGAGAACGAGAAGCACCCGCCGGCGCCCCAGCCGGTACCCCAGGAGTTGCGGGCGAGGACGGTCTGGGTGCGGGTGTCGAGGCCGTGGAGGAGGAACTCGTGGCCGCCGCGGACGCTGCCGGCGACGCCGACCCGGCCCGCGGGGTCCGGGGTGTCGAAGCCCTCGTACCAGTTCACCCCGACGATCACCGGAGCGGCGGAGAGCGCCTTGAGGGTCTGGTCGAGACCGAGGGCGTGCTGGTAGCCGGAGATCAGCCCCGCCTGCTGGGCGGCCTTGGCGACGGCGAGGCCGGTGGATCCGGTATCGGTCGGCGGGTACTGGCCTTGGATGCCGTCCAGGCGGGACGCCGCCGAGTACAGGGCGACCGCCTGCCGCTCGTCGGCGTCGGCGTCTCCCGTGGGCCGGGCGGCAACGGTGTCCGGGATCGCGCCGTAGAGCGGATCGGCACCGGCGAGTGCCTCGGCGGCGTTGCCGGTGCACGAGCCGAGGTCGCCCTGGTCCAGGACCGGGATCCGTACCGTGTGCACGACGGAGGTGTACGCGGTTGGCAGCAGGTCCTCGGACAGGGCGTAGGCGAGGGAGCGGGGATCGTGCTCGATGTGCCGGCCGAGGCGGCCGCCGTCGGGGCTGGGGTATTCGTCGATGAAGCGGAGCACAGGGCCTCCGGGCATGGCGAAGGGCCCCGGGCAGGGGCCTGGAGAGGGCGGTGCGGGTCAGCGGCTGAGCCAGTGGACACGCATGCTGGGCGCGAAATCGGCGTTGTACGCGGCGAGGGCGCCGCCGCTGCTTTGCTGCCCCTGGACCTCGACGTAGTCGCTGGTGCCGTTCATGACGACCACCGTCACCACGCACTGCCCGCACAGGACGGCGTTGGTCGCGTCGGCGCCGACTGCGGCGCCGGGCACAACAGCCCCGTTGAGGGTGATGCGGCAGCGCCGGTAGCCGGTGGTGGCGCCGGACCAGCCTGCGGTGCCGACGACCAGGTATGTGCCGGCGACGGTGGCGGTGTATCTGGAGGTGTTGGTGCTGGTGGAGTGGCCGCCGTCGGAGTCGAGGACCTCGGTGTCCAGGGTGAAGCTGGTGAAGGTCGCGTTCGCGATGGACTGGGCGGTGGTCTGGTAGCCGGAGAAGACCGGCGGCGCCGTCAGGTAGTCGTTGAGGGCTTTGACCTGGGCGTTCCACAGGGCTCCGGTGATGAACTGGCCGGGGGTGACACTGGCTGATGTGGGTACGGTGCGGGCCATGCCCGGTCACCTCCGTGAGGGGCGAGGGCTTCGGGGCCCGTGGATCAGTAGGCGAAGGCGCAGGAGTCGAATTCGGTGACCGTGTCCCAGGTGGTGGGGTCGGTGATGGGGGCGGGCAGCGGCTCGCAGATCAGATCACCAGCGGTGTGCGCGTTGGTGGTGGCCGCGGTGAGGGTGATCGTGGCGCTGGTCCAGCCCGGGGAGGTGGCCCCGACGGCGGCGACGGTGACGGTCTCCTGGTTGGCGGTGTTCTGCCCGAGGACGATCTGCTGCCCGGAGGCGAGCTGGGCCGCGAGGGGGTTGGTGGTGTCCGCGGAGGCGTTGACCGTGATCGAGGTGACGCCGGAGGAGACGGTGGTCTTGAGCGTGGTGTGCCAGCTGGCGAACGCGGCGTAGAGGGTGGCGTCGACCGGGGAGCACTGGAGCGTCCAGGTGGCGTCGCCCTGGTCGTCCATTCCGGTCTGGATCTGCTCGATGAAGCAGTCCACCTGGATCGCGGGGGCGTTCGGCGGGCGGCGCATGACCCGTATCCGCATGCCGAGTTCCAGCGACAGGCACACGGGCCACAGGGCCGGGTTCGCCGAGGGGTGCAGCTTGATGGCCGAGACCCGCACCGCCGGGTTCTTGTAGCGGCTGAGGAGGTAGCCGGCGGCGTCCTGGCATTCCAGGGCCGAGGACGAGTTGATGGATCTCGTGAGGGTGCGCGGGAAGTAGTTGGTGATGCTGGTGGTGTCCTGGGCGGAGAAGTCCTGGTTCGTGCTGGTCTGGGTGACGGTGATCTGGTTGGACAGATGGGTGCTGTCGTAGTCGAGCTGGCAGTCCTCGTAGGGAAGTTCCCCTGCGGAGGTGTTCTCCCCGAAGACGTAGAGCGGGGTGATGGCGTTGTAGCGGGCCGCACGGGACCGGAAGGTGACGGTGCCGGTACGGTCGACGAAATGCTCGCCGTTCTCGGTGTCCACGACGGCCTGCATGGCGCTGAGCGCGTCCTGGCCGCCGGTCGCGGCCGCCCCCATCGAGGTGGTGAGCCCGGACTGGACGCTGGAGATGCCGGTGTAGCCGGCCCAGCCGAGGATGCGGGCGTAGCGCTGGTCGGTCGAGTCTCCGGCGAAGGACGTTTTCCAGGCGGCGTAGAGGTTGTTCATGTCCGTGGTGGACAGGGCCGAGGGGAATTCGGCGCAGAATGCCAGGTCGCCTTTGAAGTTGAGGCTGGAGTAGCCGCCGCCGGGTACGTCGACGTAGGCGCCGAAGTTGTCGCTGACCAGCCCGGTCGCTTCCACACTGGGGCCGAGGCCCGGCCAGGTGGTGGTGGCGCCGTCCAGGTTGATGGTCAGCGCCGCGCTGGAATGGCTGTAGCTGACGATGGCCAGGTGCCAGTTCCCGTCGGCGGCTGTCGTCGGGCCTGGCGTGAAGGCGATGGCGGTGCCCGCGCTCGCGGGCCCGTTCTCGCCGAAGACGAATTGTCCGTTGTTGTTGATGAACCAGTACATGATCGAGCCGCCGGGGAATCCGGCTCCGCGCTGGCTGTCCATGCTGGACCAGAAGTAGGCGGCCGCGGCGGGGTTCGATCCGGCGGTGTAGCGCCAGGCGGCCATCCGGGTCCATGAGCCCGACGGGTTCGCCGGGCCGTGGATGCCCGCTTTGTTGAGCGAGAGGTAGGTGGAGGCGCTGAAGGCGTTGACGCCGGGGCTGGGGTTGCTGACCGTGGCCACCGTGTTCGTCGACCCGGTATAGAGGCCGGCGGGCGTGGTCACGGCGGTGATCTGGGTGCCGAAGACGAATGACCCTGGACCGTATTTGCTGGTGGTCAGCGGTGCGGGCGGGTTGGTGCCGGTCTGGTCGGCCGCCTGCTGGGATCCCGCCGGGTCCTGGAGCGTGTAGAGGAATCGCGGGGTGTGGTTGTTGATCTCCTCGGTGAGTGCGTCGGACAGCTTGACCTGGGACAGCAGTGACAGGGCGTCCACGCAGACCGGTTCGACCGTCCCGTAGGTGCCGTTGAAGTTCCAGCGGGAGGGCCAGCGTTCCACGAAACCGGCGTAGAGCGGATACCAGACCCCAGGGGGAACCCAGGTGCCGGC